>NZ_PQVS01000015.1:0-122162 GCF_002922995.1 Lelliottia sp. 7254-16 | reverse complement strand
CCCGGAATACGACGAGGGCGTGATGGTCAGGAAAGTGGATATCAGCGGAAAACTGAGCCTGAGAGGGGTAACGCTGAAGGCAGGAAAAGCGTTCAGGGGCGAATATGTGGGACTGAAGGAAGGGGCTGAAGATGGCTGTTATGAGGTGTGGTGGTACAGCACGAAAGTGGGGGTGATCGACCTGAAGAAAAAGTCGATCACCATGGGTAAAGGATGTTAAATAGTGTTCACCATGTCCCCGAACACCTGTCTACCATGTCCCCGGACCGTACACTCCCACAGGGAGAGGGCGCAAATACTAAAAACGGCAACTTGCGTTGCCGTTTTGCATTTTGTTTAAGCCACCTGCTGACTATCTTCGTCAGTGCGCTGTGCTTCTTCGGCTTCCTGCTCCAGAAGTTGCTTCTCATACACTTTGAAGAACGGGTAGTAGATGATTGCCGAGACCAGCGCCAACAGAATCACCAGCACTGCCGCACGGAAGTCCCAACCTAGCGCCCACGCCGCGCCTACCGGTGCAGGGGCGGTCCACGGCACCACTGAAATCACACGCCCAATCAGATCCAGCTTCATCGCAGCCCATGCCAGTACCGCGTTGACCATTGGAGCCAGCAGGAACGGAATGAAGAACACCGGGTTCATCACGATCGGCGTACCGAAAATAACCGGTTCGTTTATGTTGAAGAAGCTCGGCACGACGCTCAGACGGCCAATGGAACGCAGGTGCGCGGAACGACTACGCAAATAGCAAATAACCAGCCCCATCGTGGCACCGGAGCCACCGATAACGATAAAGAAGGTCCAGAACGCTTCCATAAAGATATGTGGCAATGGCGCGCCCTGCGCCAGCGCAGTCTGGTTCATCCCCAGGTTGGTCAGCCAGAACATTTGCAGCATCCCGGAAACAATCGCTGCACCGTGGATACCTGCAAACCACAGCAAATGACCAATCAGCACCGCGAGCAGAATCGCAGGCAGGGAATCCGCCGCAGACACCAGCGGTTTGAAGATAGACATGATCGCTTGCGGGATGAGCATGTCGAACTGAGACTGGATAAACAGGCTCAGCGGATAGAGCGTCAGCACCACTACCAGCACCGGAATCAGCAGATCAAAGGAGTTTTTGATCATCGGTGGAACCTGGTCCGGGAGACGAATACCAATGTTGTGCGCCTTCAGGAAACGCATCATTTCCACGCAGTAAACTGCCACCAGAATCGCGGTAAAGATCCCCGTCCCGCCCAGGCTATCAACCGGCATCGCCCCTTTGGTTTTCGGCGCAGCAACCAGTAAAAATGCCATCAGCGACAGCATCGCACACATGAACGGGTCAAGCTGATGCGACTTAACGTAGTGTTTGCCCAGGTTGTAGGCGATTGCCGCACAAATGTAGATCGACATGATGCCCATAGTCATATCGAACGGCGTCAGGATTTGTCCTTCGAACTGCTTCGCCATGTCCAGCCACGCGCGGGCAAAGCCCCAGGTGGTGTCCGGCGAGAACGGTGGGTAAGCGAACACAAGCAAGAATGAACCGACAATCATAAATGGCATCGCGGAGATAAACCCGTCACGAATCGCCATTACATGACGCTGGGAAGAGATACGCCCGGCGACGGGACTGACATAGTTTTCAACAAACCGAAAAATGAGATTAAACGCAGCATGGTTGGCAGACATAATGGCTCTCCTGTCAGACGTTCAGTTTGGACGCAAACGCGCCACATGGTGTTCCATACATCATTGTCACCACCTTGCTGGTTCGTTCACCAGCGGTACAGCTCGAACGGAATGGTTTCATAATCGACTCTAATTATTGGATACAGGGGAAGTTACATCGTCAGTATTAATCTCTCCTTCACACTCTGCAACCGGTTACTGTAACCGGTTTCCGTGAATGTGAAGGCGATCCAGAAATCGGGTGCACTGGATAATTGTTACCGAAGAGATATTTACAGAGCATAATTTCTTATGACAGATTACGCAGGATATTTGTCAGGAGATAACAATGAGTTTGCAGTCTGTACGACAATTTTTTGCTGACAATGCCCCGGACATTGATGTCATCGAGCTAAGCCAAAGCACCGCAACGGTTGCGCTGGCCGCCGAGGCCCATCACGTTGAGCCGGGACAGATAGCAAAAACCTTATCGCTAAAGGTAAAAAACGAGGTGATTCTGGTCGTCGCAAAAGGTGATGCACGACTGGATAACAAAAAACTGAAGAACGTTTTTGGTGCGAAAGCACGAATGCTATGCAGTGATGAAGTGGTGACACTCACCGGGCATCCGGTCGGTGGCGTCTGCCCTTTCGGCCTGGAAAATCCGTTGGCCGTATACTGCGACATTTCGCTGAAACAGTATCAGGAAGTGCTGCCCGCAGCGGGCTCAATCCATAGCGCCGTGCGTATTGCGCCAGAAAGAATGGCAGAGCTCACGTCGGCTAAATGGATTGATGTCTGCATCTAATGGTTGCGCCAGGTTTTGTGGCCCACAGGCAAATCAGGGGTAAACGGCGCAGCCAGCAATGGCTCGCGGGCGGGAAGGTGCCCCAAAATGTCCGCAGCATGTAGAAGGCCCACATCAGAATTCACGCCAAGTTTAACCATCGCATTGTATTTGTGAGCACGGACGGTCTTGATATTGCGCTCAAGCTGTCCCGCTATTTCGGGGATAGAGAGGCCCGCCGAAAGAAACCGGAGTACTGTCCGCTCCGAAGGGCTCAACATTCTGTGATTGTTGCCTTGGGAGTGACTCGCTGGGTTACTGTTAATTTGGTCAGTTTCACTCAACAGGGCGATGAGCTGTGTTTGCAGATCGGCAAGCTTTGCAGATTTGCTGATCACTCCGTGCAGTCGTGAAGGCGAAAGTTGACCAATCAGCCTGGCTTCAGCAACATCCGCTGCGAGGATAATGCGCTGTATATGCGTATGCATATAGGCTAGCTCACGCAGGTAGCAGAGACAGTTTCTTCGTTCCTCTCGTAGATCTGAAAGCGAATAGATCACAGAGAAAAAAGGAATATGTGATAGCACCGCGGTAAAACTACTGAAGTCTTTAAACAGATGAAGATGATATTGGCTGAATGGCGCAGCAGTAAATAGATGTTCAAGCCCTGCGGCACTCATTGTACATTGGTCTACGACAGCAATATGTCTTCCTGTGGCATTTGTTTCCATTCTTTTTGTTCTCCATAGGCTGAAATTAAGTTCAGCTCTCTCATTCCCTGTGTGCTGTTGATCCATGCGTACATTTCAGCATTACCGTGCAGAGATAACCGGCGCATCGCACTATTCTTTTGTGCGCTGACGGTTTTATTGCTTTTCTTAAGCAACATCGCTATTTGATTAATTCCCCAACCTTTGCCCAGCAGACGGAGCACTTTGCGTTCGGAAAGCGTTAGCATCACCGCCACTTTAGGCTCGGTGTCACCGCTTCGTGGTTCGGGAGATAACAACGTCTGGCTAATCCTTTCTGAATATTCACTGCCGGCACGGATAGCGTTGACGACCCCTTCGATCGGCTCCATATCCGCAAGTAGTGTGCTTTCTGGGCGGACAAGGAGTTCGACGGCAAGAGGATAAAGGGCTCGTGAGACTAAAAATATCCAGTGAATATGCCGGTATTGGCTCAGGAGCAGATAATACTGTCCAAGCGCCTCACGGGGGTTCACGTACTCGCCCGAAAGGTCGGCAATCACCACCGACGCCCGGTTCAATTGAGTTAATGCCAGCTCCCCCTGAGAACGGCAATGTAGAATTTCATACTCAGGAAAATGAATGGTCATCACCTCACCCAAGCCGATTCGCATCACCGGAACTTTACTAATAACAATGCCAAACTTTCCTTTCGCTGCTGACATAGGTTCTCCGAATCCTTTCTTCGATTAATTAATAAATTTGAAGCGTGGCTCTGACATGAGCTTTATCCGGGTACTAACATTATTAGTACAGGTTATATTTACATGAACAATTATAATCTATAACGCGTTAAACCTGGAATGTAATATAGTACAAAAACGCAGGCAATATAATAGCCCGCTGATAAAATAGTAAACACCGAAAACTAAATTAATAATTTATATATTTAATAGAATAATATTCATGAAATATATAAAAAGAACGCGTGCTGCTCATAGCCTCTGGCAACTGATTGCACAATTGTTGATCTGACCCAGAGCCAGACGTGCTGTGCTTTGTGCTAAAAGTATACATTCCAGACAATCTGGCAGTTCTCATTTTCAGGGCAACAAATGCAGGCAGATCAGTCGTCACAACGCGCTACAACTAGGCTATGTATCCAGTGCGGTCTTTTTTTATTGCAGCACGGCGCTGAGAGCGCTTTAGTTGAAGAGTTGTCCACACGCCTTGGACTTGCGCTAGGCATGGATAGCGTTGAAAGTTCGATTTCGTCGAACGCTATCGTTCTCACCACCATTAAAGACAGTCAATGCCTTACGTCAACCCGTAAGAACCAGGATCGCGGCATCAATATGCACATGGTGACAGAAGTTCAGCACATCGTCATCATGGCCGAACATAAGCTTCTGGACTTGCCCGGCGTTGAAAAACGCTTTAATCAAATCAAGCCGCTGCGCTATCCCCGCTGGCTGGTCGTACTCATGGTTGGGCTCTCCTGCGCCTGTTTTTGCAAACTGAATAACGGCGGTTGGGATGGGGCGGTGGTAACATTTTTTGCCAGCGCGATCGCCATGTATGTGCGCCAGGTCTTAACTCAGCGCCATATGCACCCACAGATTAATTTCTGCATCACCGCGTTTGTGGCCACCACCGTCTCCGGCTTACTGCTGCGCCTGCCCGTTTTTGTCAATACACCAACCGTTGCTATGGCGGCAAGCGTGCTGCTTCTGGTTCCGGGTTTCCCGCTGATTAACGCCGTTGCCGATATGTTCAAAGGGCACATTAACACTGGCCTCGCACGCTGGGCGATTGCCAGTTTATTAACCCTTGCGACCTGTATCGGTGTGGTGATGGCGATGACACTTTGGGGGCTGCGCGGATGGGCATAATCGAGTTTTTACTGGCTCTGGCGCAAGACATGGCGCTGGCTGCCATTCCCGCCGTGGGCTTTGCGATGGTCTTTAACGTCCCGCAGCGCGCCCTGCGCTGGTGTGCGTTGCTGGGGGCTATCGGTCATGGTTCGCGGATGGTGATGATGACCGCTGGATTTAACATCGAATGGTCAACGTTTATGGCGTCGATGCTGGTCGGTTGTATTGGCATTCAGTGGTCACGCTGGTATCTGGCTCATCCGAAAGTCTTTACCGTGGCGGCCGTCATTCCGATGTTCCCAGGAATATCAGCCTATACGGCGATGATCTCAGCGGTGAAAATCAGCCACTTCGGCTACAGCGAGCCGCAAATGATCCTGCTTCTGAGTAATTTCCTCAAAGCATCGTCCATCGTTGGCGCACTCTCTATCGGCCTGTCGATCCCCGGTTTATGGCTCTACAGAAAGCGCCCGCGCGTTTGAATTTGTGTTATCCCGCTGCCGTGGCGATAATCCCTGCATTCTGTTTGGCGAGATAAGGAATGGAAGTGGCTAACCCCGGCAGTGAATTCCCCGACCACCTTGATGATTCCAGCCTGAAGGACAAAATTTTTCAGAGCGCGATTACCCTGTTTGCTGAATACGGTCTGAACGGCGCGCGTATGGAGCAGATTGCCGAAAAGGCAGGTACCACCAAACGCATGGTGGTCTATCACTATAAGAACAAAGAGAACCTCTATCTTCAGGCGCTGGAGTACGTCTACACCCAGATCCGCGCCAGCGAAAAGCAGCTTAGCCTGGCTGGGCTTCCGCCCGTTGAAGCGCTGGTTCATCTGGTGGAAGCGACTTTCGATTACCACGCCGATCACCCGGATTACATTCGCATCATCTGCATGGAGAACATGCAGCGTGGCCGGTTTATGCAGCAATCCAGCTACCTGCGTCAGGTCAACCGCAGCGCGCTCGAACTGCTGGAAGCGATCCTCCAGCGCGGCAAAGAGAAGCAACTGTTCAACCAGACCGTTGATGCGCGCGATCTGCATCGCTTGATCAGTAGCTTCAGTTTCCATTATGTCGCTAACAGCTACACCTTCACCCTGCTGTTTGAAGACGGTGCCGATGAGCAGGCCCAGCGCCAGCACTATCGCAAAATGGCGGTGCAGGTAGCCCTTCGCTATACCTGCCCATAAAATCGCTTGCAATTAAATCGCGTACTACTTATATTTATTTCATGAACGCAAAAACAAACGACACCACCGCTGCGCTGATGCTGGATAACCAGCTCTGTTTTGCCCTCTACTCGGCAAACCTGGCGCTGAATAAGCTGTACCGGCAACTGCTGGCGCCGCTTAACCTGACCTATCCACAGTATCTGGTAATGCTGATTCTGTGGGAGCAGGATGACATCACGGTGTCGGAGATTGGCGAGCGTCTGTTCCTGGATTCCGCCACGCTCACCCCACTGCTGAAACGCATGGAAAGTGCCGGCCTGCTTGTCCGTCAGCGCTCGCGCCAGGACGAACGCCAGGTCGCTGTCACGCTGACCGACGACGGTCGTGCGCTTCAGCAGCAGGCAAAAAGTATCCCTGAGGCCGTTGGCTGTGCCGCGCAGTGCGATGCGGATTCGATGCTCGCGCTCAAGCAGCAGCTTGAACAACTGCGCCAGCAACTCCATCGTGCCTGAGGCTATAGTTATTAAGTCTCTATTTACCCATTTATATCGCACGCTATTTAATAGCACACATAACCGTAAGATGAGGAACCTGCCATGTCTTTAGAAAAAGTTGTTTATACCGCAAAAGCCAAAGCTACCGGAGGCCGTGACGGCCGTGCGACCTCTTCCGATGGCGTCCTGGACGTCAAACTGGGCGTACCAAAAGAGATGGGCGGTATGGGCGGTGAAGTCACCAACCCAGAGCAGCTGTTCGCAGCGGGTTACTCTGCCTGCTTCCTGGGTGCGATGAAATTCGTCTCTGCCCGTGACAAAATCGCCCTGCCAAAAGATGCCTTTATCGAAGGCGAAGTGGGTATCGGTCCATTACCGACCGGTTTTGGTATCGAAGCCAAACTCAACATCCACGTGCCAGGCATGGATCAAGCGGAAGCTAAAAAACTGGTCGACGCTGCCCATATCGTTTGCCCGTACTCTAATGCGACGCGCGGCAATATTGACGTGACGCTGAATATCATCGCCTGATAATTGCCAGATGGCGCTGCGCTTATCCGGCCTACTCAGGTAGCCCCGGTCAGCGCAGCGCCACCGGGGAAATCCCCCTCCGTCCCCCCTTCTCTCTGTGCTACTATGACCCCATATCACGACGTCGTATCCCAGTAGAGAAAGTTGTTATGTCATCCAGACTCCTGACCACCAGCGTCGCCGGTATCGATGCCTTCGTGCGCGATCCTCGTGGCGTCTTAGCCAAAGCCGATGGCGGCACCCTTGCCGTGTTTGCCGACAACGCGCCAGCGTTTTACGCGATCACGCCTGAACGCCTGGCCCAGCTTCTGGATATTGAGGCGCGTCTGTCGCG
This sequence comes from Lelliottia sp. 7254-16, assembly GCF_002922995.1. Classification (NCBI taxonomy): domain Bacteria; kingdom Pseudomonadati; phylum Pseudomonadota; class Gammaproteobacteria; order Enterobacterales; family Enterobacteriaceae; genus Lelliottia; species Lelliottia sp. 7254-16. The sequence goes on along the minus strand of NZ_PQVS01000015.1, from coordinate 114,623 downwards.
CCCGGCCAGTGACGTCACCTTAGATACGCAATTCTTTGAAGAACCGACCAGCGCACCGATTGCCGTCCCGATGGGCAAATTTGCCATGTACGCTGGCTGGCAGCCGGACGCGGATTTCCAGCGTCAGGCCGCGCTGTGGGGCATTGCCCTAACGCAGCCCGCCACGCCGGAAGAGCTGGCGGCGTTTATCGCTTACTGGCAGGCCGAAGGCAAAGTGTTCCATCACGTGCAGTGGCAACAGAAACTCGCCCGCAGCATGCAGATCAACCGCGCCAGCAACGGCGGCCAGCCAAAGCGGGATATCAACACCATTTCCGAACCCGATAATCAGATCCCACCAGGATTCAGAGGATGATATGAAAAACGTCGGCGACCTGATGAAACGTCTGCAAAAAATGATGCCTGCCAACGTGAAGCCCGCCTTCACCTCGGGCGAAGAGCTGCTGGCCTGGCAAAAAGAGCAGGGAAAAATGCGCTCCGAAGCCCTGACGCGTGAAAACCGGGCCATGAAAATGCAGCGCACCTTTAACCGCTCGGGCATTCGTCCGCTGCACCAGAACTGTTCCTTCGATAATTATCGCGTGGAAAACGACGGTCAGATGATGGCTTTGGGCAAAGCGCGCCAGTACGTCGAAGAGTTCGACGGCAGCATTGCCAGCTTTATCTTCAGCGGCAAACCGGGCACCGGCAAAAACCATCTGGCAGCGGCTATCTGCAATGAGCTGCTGCTGCGCGGAAAATCGGTTCTGATCATCACCGTTGCAGACATCATGTCAGCGATGAAAGACACCTTCAGCAATCGCGAAACCACCGAAGAACAGCTGCTGAACGATTTGAGTAATGTCGATTTGCTGGTGATTGACGAAATCGGCGTGCAGACCGAATCCCGCTACGAGAAGGTGATCATCAACCAGATTGTTGACCGTCGTTCCTCGTCGAAACGCCCGACCGGTATGCTGACCAACCATAAAGCGGAAGAGATGACCAAGCTGCTGGGTGAGCGCGTAATGGATCGTATGCGCCTCGGCAATAGTTTGTGGGTGAATTTCACCTGGGATAGCTATCGCGATCGCGTTACGGGCAAAGAGTATTAGGATATTTCCAGGAATGGCGCGCCTTGCGCAGGTATATACTGAAGCCACTTCCAGCCCGATAAACGGGTCATTTTTCGAGTTAATTTTATGAAAAAGCACATTCTTCTCAGCACCGCATTCAGCGTCGTTCTGCTTACCGGCGCTGCTCACGCAGCATCATGGCAGGACTCTTTGTCCAGCGCGGCGAACGAGCTGAGCAAAAGCAGCGGCAGTTCCCAGAACGGCGGCCTGTCCGCATCGTCCCTGACCAGCCTGCTGGGCGGCAGCAATCAGAGCCTGAGCGCTGGCACCATGAACAACGCAGCCGGTATTCTGGGCTACTGCGCCAAACAAAAACTGGCGTCGGTGACGGATACGCAGAACATCAAAAATCAGGTTCTCGATAAGCTGGGCCTGGATACCCAGGAGCAAAAACAAGACACCAACTACATGGACGGAATTCAGGGCCTGCTGAATGCCAAAGATGGCCAGCAGCTGAACCTGAGCACCCTGGGCGACTCCGCGCTGGCGAAGCAGGTGAAAACCAAAGCCTGCGATCTGGTGTTGAAACAAGGCGTTAATTTCCTCTCCTGATTCATCCCATTTTCTGCCACAACACGCCGCGTTTGTTGCGTTAACTTAACAACGCGGCGTCAGACTCGTTTTTTGCTCACCTTCTTACGTCTCAGCACCCGTATAACGCGATGCGACGGCGATCAAAATTTCTACTTTCTAAACCAAATCCTAACAACAGCACATTTTAGTGACACTAGAATTGCAGCTATGTGACTTCGCCATTAAATTGTATTAACCAAAAAATAATCAGTTTGCCAGCTAAGTAACTGGCGCTATTGAGGATAAGCTGTTGTCAGAGTTTATTTCCCTTGCCCTGTTCCTGGCTTCCATTGGCATTTATGCCTGGAAGGCGGGCCGCAACACCTGGTGGTTTATTGCCACCTTGCTGGTGTTGGGCATTTTTATTGTGTTGAACATTACCCTGTACGCCAGTGATTACTTTACCGGTGACGGCATCAATGACGCCGTGCTTTATACGCTCACCAACAGCCTGACGGGCGCTGGTGTTAGTAAGTACATACTTCCAGGTACCGGTCTAGTACTGGCGCTGGTCGCGGTGTTTGGCACTCTCGGCTGGGTGCTGCGCCGTCGTCGTCATCTTCCGCATCATATGGGCTACAGCTTGCTGGCCCTGGCGCTGGCGCTCGGTTCGGTAGATGCCAGCCCGGCGTTCCATCAGATCACCGAGCTGGTGAAATCCCAGTCCCGCGACGGCGATCCGGATTTCACGGCATATTATAAAGAACCGTCGAAAACCATCGCTAACCCGAAACTGAACCTGGTTTATATCTACGGCGAAAGTCTGGAGCGCACCTATTTCGATAACGATGCCTTCCCGAATCTGACGCCGGATCTCGGCCCGCTGAAAGACGAAGGTCTGGATTTTAGCCACACCTCACAGCTGCCCGGCACCGATTACACCATCGCCGGGATGGTCGCCTCCCAGTGCGGCATTCCGCTGTTTGCACCGTTCGAAGGCAATGCTTCGGCGTCGATGTCGAGTTTCTTCCCGCAAAATATCTGCCTCGGCGACATCCTGAAAAACTCCGGCTACGAAAACTACTTTATGCAGGGGGCTAACCTGCGTTTTGCCGGGAAAGACGTGTTCCTGAAATCCCACGGCTTCGATCATCTCTACGGCGCAGAAGAGCTAAAAACCACCGTCGCCGATCCGTCGTATCGCAACGACTGGGGCTTCTACGACGACACGGTGTTGGATGAAACCTGGAAGAAATTCGAGGAGCTGTCCAAATCTGGCAAGCGTTTCTCGCTGTTTGCGCTCACCGTCGATACGCACCACCCGGACGGTTTTATCTCGCGCACCTGCGAGCGCAAAAAGTACGAGATCAACGGCAAAACCAACCAGTCGTTCAGCGCCGTGACCTGTAGTCAGGAACACATCGCCGCATTTATCAATAAAATCAAAGCCTCGCCGTATTTCAAAAACACGGTGATTGTCGTCTCTTCCGACCATCTGGCAATGAAAAACACCGCCTGGGACGAGCTGAACAAACAGGATCGCAGCAACCTGTTCTTCGTGATGCGCGGCGACCAGCCTCAGCAGGAGGTCATCGCCACCAAACGTAACACGATGGATAACGGCGCGACGGTGCTGGATATTCTGGGCGGGGACAATTTTATCGGGCTGGGGCGCAGCACGCTCTCCGGCCAGTCGCTCTCCGAAGTGTTTCTCAACATGAAAGAGAAGATTCTGGCGTGGAAACCGGACGTGATCCGACTGTGGAACTTCCCGAAAGAGATGAAGGATTTCACCATCGACCAGCAAAAAAACATGATTGCCTTCTCGGGTAGCCATTTCCGCCTGCCGCTGCTCCTGCGCGTCTCGGATAACCGCGTCGAACCATTGCCAGAGAGTGAATACTCCGCGCCGTTGCGCTTCCAGCTGGCCGACTTTGCCCCACGCGACAACTTCGTCTGGATCGATCGCTGCTACAAGATGGGCCAGCTGTGGTCGCAGCCGCTGTCGCTCTCGACGGACTGGTGCGTCTCACAGGGTCAGCTTGGCGGCGAGCAAAGCGTGCAGCGCGTCGATAAAGATCAGTGGAAAAGCAAAACCGCGTTCAAGGACACGGTGATCAATACCGACCGCTATCAGCGCAACGTGGATATGCTCAAAGTGGTGGATAACGATATTCGCTACAAGGCGGACAGTTTCGTGTTCAACGTGGCGGGCGCGCCGGAAGAGGTGAAGCAGTTTAGCGGTATTTCACGTCCAGAATCCTGGGGGCGTTGGTCCAACGCACAGCTCGGCAACGAAGTGAAAATCGAATACGCCCAGCCACTGCCGGAGAAATTCGATCTGGTGATCACCGCCAAAGCCTTCGGCCCGAACGCCAACAATCCGATCCCGGTGCGCATCGGCGACAAAGAGCAGACCATCACCCTCGGCAACGATGTCACCACAACGACGCTGCATTTCGAGAACCCGTCGCGCAGCAATACGGTGGTGATTGTTCCGCCGGACCCGCAATCGACGAACGAAGGCAATATCCTTGGGCATTCACCGCGCAAACTGGGGATTGGGATGGTTGAAATGAAGGTGGTGCAGACCGGCGCATAAACTTGTTGGCCGACGACCGTACGGCCTAAAATGCCCGGTGGCGCTGCGCTTACCGGGCCTACAAAACCGTAGGCCGGGTAAGGCAAAGCCGCCACCCGGCAACAAAGTAGACATCAAAAGCGCCCTTCCTGAACAGGGCGCTTTTTTTACATCAGAAGGTTTCCCAGTTTTCACTGGACGCGGTTGTTGCGGCAGCGGCTTTACGCCCCTTCACCGCCATCACCGGTGTTTTCAGACCACCGTTGTCGCGTGATTTCTGCTGCTCCTGCTGAATGCGGAACACGGCCACGGCCTGCGTCAGACGGCTCGCCTGCTCTTCCAGTGCGGCGGCTGCCGCAGCGGACTCTTCCACCAGCGAGGCGTTCTGCTGCGTCACGCGATCCATCTCAGCGACTGCCAGACCGACCTGGTCGATACCACGGCTCTGCTCGTCAGACGCAGACGCGATTTCGCCCATAATATCGGTCACGCGCGTTACCGCATTCACGATTTCACCCATCGTTTCACCGGCGCTTTCGACCAGGGTTGAACCCAGCTCAACGCGGCCAACAGAGTCTTCAATCAGGCTCTTAATTTCGCGTGCCGCCTGAGCGCTACGCTGTGCCAGGTTACGGACTTCACCTGCCACCACCGCAAAACCACGGCCCTGCTCGCCCGCACGCGCCGCTTCTACAGCGGCATTCAGCGCCAGGATGTTGGTCTGGAAAGCAATACCGTCGATCACGCTGATGATGTCAGCGATTTTCTGCGAACTGCCGGCGATGTCACGCATGGTTTGCACCACGTTATCCACCACTTTTCCGCCTTTCTGCGCGGTCTCGGACGCGCTCAGCGCCAGATTGCTCGCCTGACGGGCGTTTTCGGCGTTCTGCTTCACGGTCGCGGTCAGCTGTTCCATGCTGGCAGCCGTCTCTTCCAGCGATGCAGCCTGCTGCTCGGTACGGGAAGAAAGGTCGTTGTTGCCAACAGAGATTTCGCTCGCGCCGCTGTAAATCGCATTCGCGCCGTTACGCACGTCACCCACGGTATTGACCAGCTCGCTCTGCATATGACGCAGGGTATCGGCCAGCTGTCCCATTTCGTTGGTGCCTTCAACGTCGATACGCTTCACCAGATCGCCGCTGGCGATATGACGAATGCTGTCGATCAGACGATTCAGAGGAGAAATCAGCGACTGTTTAATACCCAGCCAAACGCCGACGATCACCACCAGCACTGCGATCAGCACGCTGATCAGCACCCAGATCGCCTGAGTGTAAGAGCTGTTGCTGTCATCCACGGCAGTCTGATACAGATGATCGTTCTGCTGCAGATAGTTCACGTACTGTTTCTCAAAACCATCCTGATAGCTCTGGGTCGGCTGATCGAAGAAGTCGTTGATCTTACCTGCGCCCAGCAATTGGATCAGCTCGGCCAGCGCACCGTGATAGATATCGTAGTTACGCTTAATTTCCATCGCGGCAGCGTCACTCTGGCGCGCATCGCGCGGCAGTGCTTCGTAGTCAGCCCAGTTTTTTTCCGCCTGCTTCAGGGAAGCGGACGCAATCTGCATCAGATCCGCAACGGTCGCGCCGCTGCCGATGTTGCTCTGATCCATCATGTAGCGAATACCCGCGCGGTTAAGGGTATTACGGGTTTGCAGCAATGCGACCCAGCTGCCGTTAAGCGTGGATTGTTGCTGGCGAATAGTTTGCAGGACGGTGAAGTTTTCTTTGTCATGCTTCAGGGCATTAAAGAAAAGACCACCGGATGTCAGCTGTAACAGGCCAAAAATAGCCAAAACCAGCAACAAGCTGGTGACAATCTTGATACGATTTAACATGTTTTCTCTTTCCATCAGACAGATAACAGAATTTTCGGCCTGGATAGGGAAAACTTTACGAAAATCGTGTTGATGATTTGAACATTTACGGACGATTTCACAAAAAAACTATTAATGTTTATCCTAAATCGCGCCGTTATATATCCATAAGATAAATTTTATCTCTGTCGCACTGACATATTCTGTCAGTGGCATTCATATCATTCAGGGATTTTCACCGCCATTAACGGGAATATAATATGACATCTCCAGCCCGCAGCCGCTCGGCTGAACGACTCGTCGATATTCTGATGGAGCTGCATTTAAACGGTGTGGTTAACCGCAGCGACTTAATGAATAAATTTAAAATTACCGAACGCACAGTATATCGCGACCTAAATGCCCTTTCACCTATTGTTCAGCATACGGGGAACGGCCAGTATCGCCTGATTCACGCGGCCCAAAATGCGAGCGGACAGGGCCTGCATAACGCGGTAGCTAACCTGCTGAATGCCGACAATTATTTCCCGGACAGAGGCACCGCATTCTGGCAGAGCCTTGAGGCGCGTGTTGAAGAGAATCATATTCTGATTCTTAGCAATGACGCCGAACACACCGTCCAAAATGATATTCGTCGCCATCTGTCGGCTATCGAAAAATCGATAAAAGAACGTCACGTTTGCCAGTTAGTTTATAAAGGCAAAACACGACTTGTTAAGCCGTACAAATTAATTAACAAAAAAAATATATGGTATTTACAAGCTACGGAAAATGACAGGCTCAAATCCTTTTCATTGAGCCAGATAAGTTGGCTCGATATTCAAAAAGAGACATTTGCGCCGGATGCCGATACCGCAGAATTACTTGAGAAGAATCTTGATCCGTGGGTCAGCGAAGATACTTTCGAAGTGAAAATATTCACCAATAAAATAATCTCTCATTACTTCACTCGCCGCGACCTGCTGCCGGAGCAGGAACTGGTCACGGAAAACGACGACGGCGTGACGATCCGCTGCCAGGCGTCACATGAGAATCAAATTCTGCCGCTGATCTTCTACTGGCTGCCGAACATTCAGGTGCTGGAGCCTGCGTGGCTACGTGACAAACTCTTTGAAACGCTCGAAGGCTACATGGCAACAGCAACAGCAGACGTGCTCGAATAATCAATGTGATCTCAATCACATAAACCACGCCACTGGCGGCGAGCCTGAACCACTCGCCCCACTCTTTGACCGCTTAACCATCACAAACAACCGCTCATTCATTTACCGTCCTTTACACGCGCGACGATCTGGCAAGATCGCCTCAGCATTAATCAATACCTCCTCAAAACGAATTCAGGCCCCTTTTTCCAGTTAAAAAAACCAGGTCTAACTATGGATACGAAAAAACTACTTAAGCACGTGCCCTGGGCGCTCCTCGGGATCCTCGGCGCTTTCTGTCTGGCGGTTGTCGCATTACGCCGGGGCGAACACGTTAGCGCCCTGTGGATCGTGGTCGCGTCGGTTTCCGTCTATCTGGTAGCGTATCGCTACTACAGTCTTTACATCGCGCAGAAGGTCATGAAACTCGACCCGACGCGTTCCACTCCGGCGGTCATTAACAATGACGGCCTGAACTACGTGCCCACCAACCGCTACGTACTGTTTGGTCACCACTTTGCCGCGATTGCCGGTGCTGGTCCGCTGGTCGGCCCGGTGCTTGCCGCGCAGATGGGTTATCTGCCTGGTACCCTGTGGCTGCTCGCAGGCGTGGTGCTGGCGGGTGCGGTGCAGGACTTCATGGTTCTGTTCATCTCGACCCGCCGTAACGGTGCCTCTCTGGGTGAAATGATCAAAGAAGAGATGGGCCGCGTGCCGGGTACTATTGCCCTGTTCGGCTGCTTCCTGATCATGATAATCATCCTTGCCGTGCTGGCGCTGATCGTGGTGAAAGCTCTGGCCGAAAGCCCGTGGGGTGTGTTCACCGTCTGCTCGACCGTACCGATTGCGCTGTTCATGGGTATCTACATGCGCTTTATCCGTCCGGGCCGCGTCGGTGAAGTATCGGTGATTGGTATCGTGCTATTGGTCGCTTCCATTTACTTCGGCGGCATCATTGCGCACGACCCGTACTGGGGCCCGGCGCTGACCTTCAAAGACACCACCATTACCTTCGCGTTGATTGGCTATGCGTTTATCTCCGCGCTGCTGCCGGTATGGCTGATTCTGGCCCCGCGTGACTATCTGGCGACGTTCCTGAAAATCGGTGTGATCGTCGGTCTGGCGATCGGTATCGTGATCATCAACCCGGAACTGAAAATGCCTGCCGTGACCCAGTACATTGACGGTACCGGTCCACTGTGGAAAGGCGCGCTGTTCCCGTTCCTGTTTATCACCATCGCCTGTGGCGCCGTCTCTGGCTTCCACGCCCTGATCGCTTCCGGCACCACGCCGAAGCTGATGGCGAACGAAACCGACGCCCGCTTTATCGGTTACGGCGCGATGCTGATGGAATCCTTCGTCGCCATCATGGCGCTGGTGGCAGCATCCATCATCGAACCGGGTCTGTACTTCGCGATGAACACCCCGCCAGCGGGCCTTGGCATCACCATGCCAAACCTGCATGAGATGGGTGGCGACAACGCGGCGCTGATCATGGCCCAGCTGAAAGATGCCAGCGCTCATGCGGCGGCAACCGTCAGCTCCTGGGGCTTTGTGATTTCGCCTGAGCAGATCATGCAGACCGCGAAAGACATCGGCGAGCCGTCGATTCTGAACCGTGCGGGTGGCGCACCAACCCTGGCGGTCGGTATCGCACACGTGTTCCACAAAGTGCTGCCGTGGGCGGACATGGGCTTCTGGTACCACTTCGGTATTCTGTTCGAAGCCCTGTTCATCCTTACCGCGCTGGACGCCGGTACCCGTGCGGGCCGTTTCATGCTGCAAGATTTGCTCGGTAACTTCGTGCCGTTCCTGAAGAAAACCGACTCTCTGGTGGCAGGCGTGCTGGGCACCGCAGGCTGTGTCGGTCTGTGGGGCTACCTGCTGTATCAGGGCGTCGTTGACCCACTCGGCGGCGTGAAGAGCCTGTGGCCGCTGTTCGGTATCTCTAACCAGATGCTGGCAGCCGTGGCGCTGGTTCTGGGTACCGTGGTACTGGTGAAAATGAAACGCACCAAGTACATCTGGGTGACGGTAGTTCCTGCGCTGTGGCTGCTGTTGTGCACCACCTGGGCGCTGGGCCTGAAACTGTTCAGCACCAACCCGCAGCTGGAAGGCTTCCTGTTTATGGCTAACCAGTACAAGGCGAAAATCGCCGCGGGCGGCGGCGACCTGACCGCGCAGCAGATTGCCAACATGAACCATATCGTGGTGAACAACTACACCAACGCCGGTTTGAGTATTCTGTTCCTGGTCGTGGTGTACAGCATCATCTTCTACGGCATCAAAACCTGGATGAATGTGCGTAACGCCGAAGGCCGTACCGATAAAGAAACCCCGTACGTTCCGGTCCCGGAAGGCGGCGTGAAGACCTCTTCACATCACTAAAACCCTGGCGGGTGGCGCTGCGCTAACCCGCCCTACACAGAACCTGTAGGCCCGGTAAGCGTAGCGCCACCGGGCTTTTTCTGTCTGGATGGCACAATGTTTGGTAACTTAGGCGAAGCAAAAAAATACCTCGGTCAGGCGGCGAAAATGCTGATTGGTATTCCGGACTATAACAACTACGTTGAACATATGCAGACCAACCATCCGGATAAACCGTACATGACCTACAAAGAATTCTTCCGCGAGCGCCAGCAAGCGCGCTACGGCGGCGATGGCAAAAACGGCGTACGCTGTTGCTAAAGGAGAGAACATGACCCCTATTGCAGTCACCCTGTTAACCGGCTTTCTCGGTGCAGGCAAAACCACCCTGCTGCGCCACATCCTCAACGAACAGCACGGTTTCAAAATCGCCGTCATTGAAAACGAATTCGGTGAAGTTTCCGTCGACGATCAGTTGATTGGCGATCGCGCCACCCAGATCAAAACCCTGACCAACGGCTGCATCTGTTGTACCCGCTCCAGCGAGCTGGAAGATGCCCTGCTGGATCTGCTCGACAGCCGCGATCGCGGCGACATCGAATTTGACCGTCTGGTGATCGAATGCACCGGCATGGCCGATCCCGGCCCGATTATTCAGACCTTTTTCTCCCATGACATTCTCTGCCAGCGCTACCTGCTGGACGGCGTGATTGCCCTGGTCGATGCGGTCCACGCCGACGAACAGATGAACCAGTTCACCATCGCCCAGTCGCAGATTGGCTACGCGGATCGCATTCTGCTGACCAAAACCGACGTTGCGGGCGAGAGCGAAAAACTGCGTGAACGCCTGACGCGCATCAACGCCCGCGCGCCTATGTATACGGTGGTTCACGGCGATATCGATCTCGCGCAGCTGTTCAACACCAACGGCTTTATGCTCGAAGAGAACATCACCGCAACGCCGCGCTTCCACTTCATCGGCGATAAGCAAAACGACGTTACCTCGATCGTGGTCGAGCTGGATTACCCTGTGGACATCAGCGACGTCTCCCGCGTGATGGAAAACCTGCTGCTGTCGTTCGCCGACAAACTGCTGCGCTACAAAGGGATGCTGTGGATCGACGGTGAACCGAACCGCCTGCTGTTCCAGGGCGTGCAGCGCCTGTACAGCGCCGACTGGGACCGACCGTGGGGTGATGAAACGCCGCACAGCACGATGGTATTTATCGGAATACAACTTCCGGAAGAGGAAATCCGCGCAGCGTTTGCCGCACTCAAGGCCTAATGATCCAAAACCGCCCTTTTACACGGGGCGGTTCAGTAATTTCAATTCGAGAAATGTAATGTTTCGTTATTTTCAGAACTTATTTGAAATAATGAAAATCCTCATTAATTCATTTCTCATCATTATTTCCGCCATATTCAACCTTTGTTTAGCGACGAAATTGAACGAAGTCTAAACACGAAAAAAATACGCATTGACGCCGTGACAAATCAACTTTCCCTTAACGTCAAAATCATCGATTCATAACAAAACCAGTGTAAAACTTCGAGTTACGTCACATTTGCAGTCGTAAACATCGCTTGTTAAGGTGTCCTCAGATTAATTTGATGACGAGGAAATACACCATGAAAAAGATTAACTTCATTCTGCTTTCTGTTCTGACCGTGACTTCTGGCTCCGCACTGGCAATGGGCGCTTCTATTGAGCAGGGTAAGAACTTCACCAATTTAAATATCGAAATGGGTAAATCCACCTCCGGTGTTTATGCCGAAAGCAACTGGCTTAAAAATACCGACGACGGCACCCAGACCGGTGGTGTTGGCGCAGGTTATAACCTGGAAGTGGGCCCAGCAATGCTGAATGCCGGTGCGAAAGCTATCTACCTCGGGCCGAAAAAAGGCGATAACGGCGTCGCATTCCCGGTCGGCGGTGGTGTAAGCGTTGCCCTGACCGACAGCATTAATGTGTTCGGTGAAGGTTACGTCGCACCTAACGGCCTGAACAACAGCGTGAAAAACTACGTTGAAGCCAACGGCGGCGTAAGCTGGACTCCAGTCAAACCGGTGACGCTGAAAGTCGGCTACCGCCACGTGAGCGTTGACGGCAAAGACGGTCGTCCAAACCACACCCTGATTGACGGCGCCTACGTGGGCGGCGGCGTGAGCTTCTAAGGTTATCTATTGCCGGGTGGCGCTACGCTTACCCGGCCTACAATATCCAGATATCTCAATGGTTTTGTAGGCCAGTGCAAACGAAGTGCCGCCAGGCGATTTTCTCAGGCGGCACTTCGTCTCTACTTAGCGCCGAACCTGCAAAATCTCCTGCGATTCCTGATTCGCACTCACCTCCTGCGGCGTTAACCACAGCGGCTTGCGGCCAAAGGTTTCGTACATTTTCAGCTGATCGTCATAGTGCTTATCCGGCGTTCCGTCCGGTGCCACAAACCCGCTTTGACCGGGTGCTACCACATCCCAGGCCAGCACCGGGCTTTTACCGGATGTCGGCGAGAAGACGATCATGTCATTTTCCGTACCGCGGTTCTGATACTCGGCCTGATGCCGCGCCTCTTTGGCTGCCGCCTGCGGGACACCGAAGAAGTTATTTGCGCGGAACGTCAGCGCCATCGCAGGTGTATTCCAGGCATTGATATCCGCGCCGTAGCGCGTCGAGAGCGTCTGCCAGGCGTCCTGCAACGCATCCAGCACCACCGCCTGCGGCGACTGTCCGGCAAACAGATCGACTTCCTGCGGGATCGCCGATTTTTCCCCCTCCAGCGCTTCGAACAGAATCTTGGCCCCGACGCTGATATTCAGCGAGCCGGTCGGCCCGTCCTGCGTCGTTTCATACCCGCTGGCGCTGTACCAGGTGTTAAACGGTGCCGGAACGACAGCGACCACCGTGCGTTTCAACATACTGGTCAGCCAGGCGTTCAGAATGGCGGAACCCGGTTGCTGATAGGTTTTCCCGTCGTCACTCATCACGTTTTGGCCGTCCCAGCTCGCCAGTGTTTTCACCAGTTGCTGCCGAGGATCGTTCTCTGACAAGCTCGCCGTCGCTTTTTGCAGGGTCGGCAGGAACAGACGCAAATTCAGATCCTGACGGCTGGTTTTTTGGATCAATTCCCAGGCCTGCTCGTGGGTCAGCGTCGGCTGTTTATCAATAAGCTGCGTGATCTCCGTGACGCGATCCGCCCCGCCCCATAAGAAGGCGAACAGGTCCGACGCAGGATAATCTTTCTGCGGCGAGTTGTTCCAGTTGGCGATATAGCCCGACTGCGGGTTATAGACTTTCGGATTCAGATCAAACGACAGCAGCCCCTGCCAGTCCCACTTTCCGGTGCCCGGCACCGGCAGACGCGGGTCGTGCCCCGGCTGGCGTTTCGGATACGCACCCCCGTGAACGTAGCCGATGTTGCCGTCGACATCCGCGTAATACCAGTTGATTGTCAGCGCCTGCTTTTCTGCCTGATCCGTCCACGTCGGCCAGTCTTTGGCTTTCATCTGATGCGTCCACGCCAGCAGAGACGCGACTTCCTTTCCATCCCAGGCGCGCGCTTTGGCATAGGCGGTGTGGGTCGTCGGATCGGTTTTGATCACGTTCCCGTGCACAGTTCGCCAGACGGTAAACGTCTCCGGCTGACCGTCTTTCACGGCGATCGTCTCTTCGCGACTGAGCATTTTGACCCACTGGCCGTTATGCAGATATTCGCCGGGTTTTTTATCCGAGATTTGTTCTGCAAAGATATCCACATCGTCGCCGAACCCCGCCGTCGCGCCCCACGAGATATGTCCGTTGTGGCCAAACACCAGGCCCGGATAGGCGAATGGCGTGTTGCCGGTGACGTCATAGCCCGCGCCGTGCAGCCCGATGCCGTAGGTATACGCCGGGGCATACCAGCCAAACTGCGGGCCGTTGACCATGATGGCTTTCGCGTCCTGCGCCTTTTTCTTGCCAATCACCCACATGTTGCTGGTCGTCGGGTACCCGGCCAGACCGTTGGCACCGCTGCGGGCAAACTGTTCAGCGATCGCTTCCCGATTTTGCCCGGCGGTGAGGGCCAGCAGCGCGCCGTCATTGCCTTTGGCCGGGCGGTCGAGCATCGGTGCGGGGAGATCGTAGCGTGGGAGCAGCGCGGCGGTTTGGGTGTTTTTGAGATCAAAGGTCAGCGGATAATGACTCTCATGCGCGGAGATTGTCGTCGGTGCTGCCGGATTCACCAGCCATTTCAGCTGGTTAAATACCCCCATCCCTTTTTGCGCGCCGTATTTATCTTTCAGCGCCGTCAGTAGCGCCAGGTTGTCGATTTCGCTGGTGCTGTCGGAAAAACGGTTCGCCATAGTGCCAACAAAAACCATTGCCACATCAAAGGGCTGCCAGTGCCCGGGCTTAAAACCAAACTCGGCAAACTGCGCGGGCATTAGCTTACCGGGGTCGGCGTTCACTTTATCGATCCAGGCATTCATCCCGTCGGCGTAGCCCTGCAGGATCGCTTTATCATCTGCGGGCAGCGCCGCGATTTGGGCATGAATCGACTCCGGCCAATAGTTCTGGCGGATATCTTTATCAAAACTCACAAAGGATTTTCCCAGCACTTCGGACACCGTACCCTGGGTACTGCGCCGCGCCATCTCCATCTGAAACAAACGATCCTGCGCCACCACATAGCCGTAGCCGTAAAAAAGACGGTACGTATCGTCGGCGTAAATATGCGGCATGCCGTAGTTATCGCGAACGATCTTGACCTCTGTCGGGGCGGTATTTGCCAGAGCAGCGATGCTCCAGCTCAGCGTCAGGGAAGCCACAACACAGTTCACGATCATACGATTTGTATTTTTCATTGTATCCTCTTGCAGGTGTATGATTTTCGATTTGATACTAGCAAGAGGCTAAATCTTATCCAGAACAGCCAGTTTGTTTCACTGCGAACTGTGAGTCTGATAACTAATTCATGATACGAATATATCTGTTATGTGACACCAGGCGAATCACAACACTTTGTCGATTGCAAAAAAAAGGCGGCTCGGAAGCCACCCTGTTGACTGCTGTTAAACCGCTTACCGGCGAACCACCACCAGCTTCTGGTTCACAAATTCTTTAATGCCGAGATCCGACAGCTCGCGACCATAGCCGGAACGCTTCACGCCACCGAACGGCAGTTCTGCCGCGGTATCGGTCAGCCAGTTGATATAGACCATCCCGGTTTCGATACGTGACGCCATTTTCTTCGCACGATCAATATCCTGGCTGAATACCGCCCCGCCGAGGCCGTAGTTCGAGTCATTCGCCAGGCTCACCGCTTCGTCGTCGCTTTTCACCACATAGAACTGCGCCACCGGCCCGAAGAATTCTTCGAAATAGGCCGGATTTTCGCGTGAGATATGGGTCAGGATCGTCGGCTCGAAGAAGTTACCTTCGCGCTCAACCGGCTTACCGCCGAAATGCACTTTCGCCCCGTTTTTCACCGCCTCGTTCACCTGTTTGGTTAGCGTCTCAAGCGCATCCTTCGATGACAGCGGCCCCAGCGTGGTTTTCTCATCCAACGGATCGCCGATCTTCACCTCGCGGAACGCCTCGGTAAACGCGGTCAGGAACTGGTCCGCGACTTTCTCATGGACGATAAATCGCTTCGCGGCGGTACACACCTGCCCGGCGTTGTTGAGTCGGGCGTTAACACCGATCTTCACTGCCTTTTTAAGATCCGCATCGTCGAGGACGATAAACACGTCGTTACCACCCAGTTCGAGAGTCGATTTTTTAATGTGCTTCGCCGCCTGCGCCGCCACCACGCTCCCGGCCTTTTCAGACCCGGTCAGGGCTGCTCCCTGCACACGCGGATCGGCAATGATCTTCGCGACCTGATCCGAAGAGATAAACAGATTGGTCCAGGCCCCGTCCGGCGCACCGGCTTCTCGTACCAGATGGGCGAACGCCTCCGCGCAGTGCGGCACGATGCTGGCGTGCTTCGCCACCACCGGATTCCCCGCCGCCAGGTTCGGCGCCAGGACGCGCATCAGCTGATAGAACGGGAAATTCCACGGTTCAACGGCCATCACCACACCAATCGGATGGTGCTCCACCCAGGCGTCACCGAGTTCCGATTTGTACTTCACGGGCGCAAGAAATTGCTTCGCGTTATCCGCGTAATAGCGGGCGATTTGCGCGCAGAGCTTCACCTCCCCGCGGCTTTGCTCGATGAGTTTCCCCATCTCCTGACTGGCGATTTTCGCCAGCTCTTCGCTTCGGCTGTCGATCA
Source organism: Lelliottia sp. 7254-16 (assembly GCF_002922995.1). Classification (NCBI taxonomy): domain Bacteria; kingdom Pseudomonadati; phylum Pseudomonadota; class Gammaproteobacteria; order Enterobacterales; family Enterobacteriaceae; genus Lelliottia; species Lelliottia sp. 7254-16. Next base: position 98,826 of record NZ_PQVS01000015.1, on the reverse strand, counting down.
GATCCGCCAGCTTGTGCAGCACCGGCAGACGCTGTTCGATAGCCCCTTTCGCCCACTCGGAATGGTAAAGCGCATCCGCCGTTTTCAGCGCCGCCTCGACGTCCGCATCGGTATGAGGTTTGTACTCTTTGATGAGTTTGTTGTTAGCAGGATTCACTGTCTGGTAAGCCATATAGGTCTCCTTAATTACCGCTTAGGGTATTAAGGGTAGTCAAGATGACTGAGGACGGGGGTAAAGTTGGGTATATGCGGAAGTATCTTAGGACATACTTTGCAAAAACCGCACATCCCCCGGTGGCGCTGCGCACCGTGCAATGATAAGACTTTGCAGGCCGGGCAAATGCAGTGCCGCCCGGCAATACGCCGAGGCTGCAAAACTCAAACCCCATCACACTTCCCTCATGTCATTCCAGACACAAACCACCAGGCATTATTCCTAACTCCTTGAATATCCATACACCCACATCCAATCAATTCACTAAAAGCTATCAATACACCCATTTATCCAATTGGATTTGCAATCATCCCCTCCACAGAATGCCTGTATACCCAAAAAGCATTCAGGAGTTCTCATGTCTCATTCCATCATTAACGACACCCCGTACGAAGCCGTTGAAATCCTGCGTCAGGCCAAGCCCGGCTTTACCCCGCGCATCGCATTTATTCTCGGCTCCGGCCTCGGTGTGCTGGCGGATAAACTCGAAAACAAAACCGTCATCTCTTACGAAAAACTGCCGGGATTCCCGGTCAGTACCGTGATTGGTCATGCGGGTGAAGTGGTGATGGGCTCACTGCACGGCGTGGATCTCATCTGCATGAAGGGGCGCGGGCATTTCTACGAGGGTGTCGGGATGGGCATTATGACCCACGCGGTACGCACCTTTAAGCTGCTCGGCTGCGAATTTATGTTCTGCACCAACGCCGCCGGTTCGCTTAATCCGAACATCCCGGCAGGCAGCCTGGTGGCGCTTAACGATCACATCAACACCATGCCGTCCACGCCGCTGGTTGGGCCGAATGACGATCGTTTTGGTCCGCGCTTCTTCAGCCTGGCAAATGCCTACGACAAAGATCTGCGCGAGAAACTGCACCACACGGCAGGCGATCTCGGCCTGACGCTGCACGAAGGCGTGTTCGTTTCCTACCCTGGGCCAAACTTCGAAACCGCAGCGGAAATCCGCATGATGCAGAACATGGGCGGCGATGTGGTCGGCATGTCCGTGGTGCCGGAAGTGATCGTCGCGCGCCACTGCGGCCTGAAAGTGCTCGCCGTATCAGCCATCACCAATATGGCGGAAGGCCTGAGCGATGTGGAGCTCTCACACGAACAAACCCTGAAATGCGCGGCGATGGTCACCGACGATTTCGTGCGCCTGATCAGCCAGTTCGTGAAGAACTGCCGCTAACTTCCCGTCCAGCGGCGGGCCACGCGCCCGCCAGGAGAAATGCAGATGTCAGAAAATTACTCTCGCGGCAGTCTGAATGCGATTTCCTATCTGAGCTATTACTTTGTCGGTGCGCTGGTCTCGACGCTGGGGATTGTTCTCGGCCCGCTGTGCGCCGCGTTCAATAAAGATCCGAGCTTTATCGGCCAGGTGTTTACCCTGATGAACATCGGGATGTTCGTGCCGATCATGCTCGGCGGCATTTTGATGAAAAAATGGGGTCTGCAAAAGCCGCTGGTGATTGCCGCCGCGCTGACGATCCTCATCAGCGCCCTGCTGTTCGCCACCCCGACGCTCACCATGTTCAGCGTGGCGGTCGCCATTATCGGCGCCTGCGGCGGGATTTTTATGACCATCGGCAGCTACCTGGTGGTGCGCATTAATCCGGACGAAAAAAGCCGCTCGTCGAGCCTGATTTTCACCGACTTCTTCTTCAGCCTGGCGGGCGCGACGCTCTCCTTCCTGCTGGCGTGGCTGTTCAAAAAGGGCGCGAGCTGGATTGCCATGTACGGCATCATGGGCGGACTGGGCGTGCTGATGCTGATCCTGACACTGCGCAGCCGTTACCCGTCAACCGTAGCGGCGGAACCTGAGCATCAGGAAGCGTCCACCAGCAACGAGCCGTGGGGCCGTTCCGTGTGGCTGCTGTGCGGCGCGCTATTCCTGTTCCTGCTGGCGGAGCCGATCTTCACCATGTGGACACCGGGCTATCTGCTGTGGCGTTTCCATATGCTGCCAGAACAAGCCGCGCTGTTTACTACCGTTTACTGGGTGGCGAAAGCGACGGGTTTGTTCCTCAATCAGTTCACCGTTAAATGGATGAAATTGCGCACCTTCCTGCTGATTTGTACCGCCGTCGGGCTGGTGTCTATCGCGCTTATCAGCAACAGCGCCAATACTACCGTTATCCTGATTGCCTGCGGCGCGTTCGGCTTCTTTAACTCCGGTCTGTTCTCCGGCCTGATGAGCTACGGCTCGCTGCAGGTCAGCTGCAGTTCGCCGACGCTGATCTCCGCCCTGCTCACCTGTGGCACCGTCGGCACGCTGCTGTTCGCTACCGTCTCCTCACTGGTCAACAGCCGTTTCGGCCTGCACGGTGCGGTCAATGCTTCCACCTGCGCCTACGCGCTGCTGATGGTCACCCTGCTCGCCGGCATTGCCTGCAGCAAAGCAGAACGCCTGCATCAGGGCGAGGCGGTCGCGGTTTGACAGGCTTGAAGGAGGGTTGCATGATATCGCCACCCTCCTTTTTCTCGGTGCCCGGTATGCTCGATCCACAGGCCAACAGCCGCGTTCGCTTCCGGATGCTGCGCTATTTTCAAGTCCTCGCCGATGAACTGCATTTTGGTCGCGCCGCCCTACTCCTGAACATCTCTCAGCCGCCGCTCAGCATGCAAATTAAAGAGCTGGAGGAGATCCTCGGCGTTGCGTTATTTGAACGTTCGAGTCGAAAAGTGGCCCTGACTCACGCCGGAAAAGTGCTGAAGGCGGAGGTCGACAGACTGCTCAGCGCCACCGAACAATCCCTGAACTACGTGCGCCAGATTGGCCGTAGCGAAAAACAACACATCAATATCGGCGTGATCGGCAGCGCGATGTGGGGCCCGCTGCTGACGCGCATGAAAGCCTTCCGCGAGGCAAACCCGGACGTCAACTGGACGCTGCATGAGCTGGGACAGCAGGAACAAACAGAAGCCCTGCGCGCCCGCACTATCGATATCGCCATCAATCGCAACGTCATTCCGCACGTCGAAGCCAAAATTCGCTGCCAGCTGATCGCCCGTGAAGCGGTATGCGTCGCGGTGCACGAGAGCGATCCGCTTTGTCGGCGTACTTCCGTTTCGCTCAAAGATCTGGCCGATCGTGCTTTTATCTCACTCTCCTTTACTCACAGCGATTTTGCCCGTCAGGTTTACGACAATTGCCTTTCGCTGGGCATTTCTCCGCTGGTCACGCATCAGGTGTTCGAGCCACAAACCGCGCTGGCGCTGGTCAGTACCGGCAATGGCGTGTCGCTGTTGCCCGAATCCTGCGCGTTAATTCACTGGCCGGGCGTGGTGTTCCTGAAACTTGCCGAAACCATCCCCGCCGATCTCTACGCGCTGTGGTACGACGAACCGCTCCCGGATCTGTTCACCCGTTTTCTGCACGCCCTGCGCGACTGATCGCTCTTTTTTGCACTCCTCCCGCGTTCCGCTCTATCCTTAACCCTATGGAAAAATTAGCTGAACTCAAACGCGCCAAGCTTCTGGCGCTGTCGCTGCTGCTGATTGCCGCAGCAATTTTCGCGACCACTCTGTTCCTGCCGCAAACCTTCTGGGTGCGCGGTGTGAAGGCCATTGCCGAGGCGGCGATGGTCGGCGCGCTGGCGGACTGGTTCGCCGTCGTCGCCCTGTTCCGTCGGGTGCCTATTCCCTTTATCTCGCGCCATACGGCGATCATTCCGCGCAACAAAGACCGGATCGCCGATAATCTCGGCCTGTTCGTGCAGGAGAAATTTCTTGATACCCAGTCGTTAGTGGCGCTGATTCGCCGCTACGAACCGGCACAGATGATTGGCACCTGGTTTAGCCAGCCGGATAACGCTCAGCGCGTCGGGCAGCATCTGATTCAGGTGATGAGTGGGTTCCTGGAACTGACGGACGACGGACGCATTCAGCGCTTACTGAAACGCGCGGTGCATAAGGCCATTGATAAGGTCGATTTCACCGAAACCAGCGCCGCGATGCTGGAGAGTATGACCAAAAATAATCGCCATCAGGTGCTGCTCGACGCGGTGATTCGCCGCCTGATCGATCTGATTCAGCGCGACAGCACGCGGGAATTGATCGCCACGCAGATCGTCCACTGGCTTAAGACCGAGCATCCCCGCAAGGCGATGGTGTTGCCCACCGAATGGCTGGGCGATCAAAGCGCTGAACTGGTGTCTGATGCGGTGAATGCGATCCTCGACGATATCAGCCACGACCGCACACACCAGATCCGCCAGGCGTTCGATCGCGCCACGCTAAAACTTATCGACAACCTGAAGAACGATCCGGAAATGGCGGCGAAAGCCGAGAACATCAAACACTACCTGAAGAACGACGAGGCGTTTAACCGTTATCTCGGTGAGATGTGGGCCGACCTGCGCGCGTGGCTGAAAGCGGATATGCAGAGCGATGACTCGCGGGTGAAGCAGCGCATCGCCAGAGCCGGGCAGTGGTTTGGTGAAACGCTGGTGGCCGACGCCAGTCTGCGCGCCTCATTGAACGAGCATCTGGAGCAGGCAGCGCATCGCGTCGCGCCAGACTTCGCGGCGTTCCTCACGCGCCACATTAGTGACACGGTGAAAGGCTGGGATGCGAAAGATATGTCGCACCAGATCGAGCTGAATATCGGCAAAGACCTGCAGTTTATCCGCGTCAATGGCACGCTGGTCGGCGGGACGATTGGGTTGATTTTGTTTTTGCTGTCGCAGATACCTGTGCTGCTGCCGTAGTCGCTTTTTTGCCGGGTGGCGGCTGCGCCTTACCCGGCCTACAAAACTCATCTGGCCTACGGTTTTGGTAGGCCCGTGCAAGCGCAGCGCCGCCGGGCGATTACGCCTGCCAGCTCCCCTGTTCGACCTCCAGCAACAACAACATCGTCAGCGCCTGGGCGTAAGGCACCGGGGCCATCGCGATATCACAGTAATACTGAATGTCCCAGCCCAGCATGGTGCCGCGCGAAGCTTCAAGCACAATGCCGCCCTCGTCAATCCGTGCCATCACCGCGTCAAATGCCCGCATGGCGTGATTGACTACGGAATCATCGAGAATCCCCATCCGCACGCCGCGCAGCATGCCGTAAGCGATCCCCGCCGTAGCGGACGACTCCTGCGGCGAGAGCGGATCGTCGAGCACCGTATGCCACATACCGTTGTCGGCCTGCAATTCACATAACGTTCTCACCTGACGCGCCACCACCTGTGACAAATACCGGCGCACGCCGGTGTCGAGATGTTCTCCCATCAGCTCAATAAATTCCGGAATGGCGACGGTGATCCACGCGTTGCCGCGTGCCCAAAACGCCCCGGCAAAATGGTGTTTATCGACGAACGTCCAGCCGTGATACCACAGCCCGCTGACCGGATCGCTGAGATAACGCGTGTGCAGGAGAAACTGATAACTCGCTTCGTCGATCAGATCGCGGCGCTTGAGCACGATGCCCGCCACGCCGAGGAACAGGCAGGTCATAAACAGCGTATCGTCCCACAGCTGACCGGTGTTGGGCTGCTCCTTCACCACGTGCTGGAATCCGCCCTCTTCGGTTTTCGGCAGATCGCGCAGCAGTGCATCAGCCCAGTCGTTCACCGTCGCCAACAGATCTTCACGCTGATGCTCCCCGGCAACCAGCGCCAGCACGATCATCGGCGCGGTGGTGTTGATCTGCATCTCCGGCAGGCCTTTAGCGATCTGCTGTTCGTACCATGCGAGGATCGACTGTTGCAGCGCCGTATCTTGCTGATGCGCGGCATAGCGCCAGAAGCCGTACAGCCCGACGCCAATCTCCCATTCCCACTCTTCGAAGTGGATCGCAAAACCCTCTTCCACGCCCACTTCATCGAGATTTTTTAAGCGGCAAAAACCCTGCACCACGCGGTTCAGCGTTGCCATCCTTTCGGCCTGGTTCATGATTTGGCTCCTTTCATTCGTCCTTCCGCCAGCGCTTTTTGTTGATGTCCGACGCGTGAAGAGGCGATAAACAGCTCGTCGGGGAACAGTTGTCCCGCAAGAGATTGAGCGCAACGAAAGGCGCTGGCGTGATTGGAGAAATCCATCACGTCGCAGCCGCGTTCATCGTGCCCGTAGCGATACCCCAGAATGGACGATTTAACCCTGCGCCACAGCGGTGGCGGGAAGTACGTATTGCGATAGTCCTGCCAAAGTTGCAGTAGCGCGAGCAGGCAATAGACCGACCCCTCTTCGCGCGCACTCACCCGTTTGAGCAGATGCGCGAGCAGCGCATCCGCCTCCGGGCCATACTCCTTCTGCGCCATTAACATCAGCAGATGTTCGGGATCGGACGCTGACGGCACGGGGATGCGTTGCTGTTGAAGCCCTTCACAGGCAACCGTCCCCAGTGGCGTCTCGTCGAGGTACACCATTTTCAGGCCGCATAACGTGTCGCGCTCAAACAGCTCGTCAAGGTGGATCAGGACGCGGTTTTTCCCCTGACACAGGCTGAGCCTGACGTCCTGAAACTGCATCACGTTGCGGGTAAACGGCGTAAAGCAGGCCATTAGTCTGGCGGAAGACCACACCCGTACGCCGCCGCAGGTGCCCAGACGAAACGCGTATTCGCCGTCATGTGGCGCAATCAGATCGACCGACAGCCAGCGCTGAACGTGAAACGGCAACGAGCGATTACCGGAAAAATCGAGCCAGCCATTTTCATCGGCAACCGCGACTTCCTCGCAGGGTAGCGCCTGCGCCGGATCGACCGCTCGCTCAGCGTGGCTGCGGCGAAAAACCTGGCGGCAAAAAGAGTCGTGGCTCGCGGGGTCGGCCCCTTCGCCGGTGTAGAACTCCGCAAAACGCTCCGCTTTGGCCGCTGAAACCTGAAAACGCCCCAGCGCCTCGCCCTGCGTTAATGGTCGTAACATATCGCCCCTCATTTCTTCTGTATTCGTGGCGAATATTTTCGGGGGGAGCAGGGATTTCAACGAGGAACGGATCGGGCGGATTTGCGCGATATGCCTGGCCCCTCACAAAGCGGACCAGAGGGAGAAGAGCGACGTGATGACGATCACGCCTTTCTCCTAAGCGAGAAACAGAAGGTGATGACGATCACAGGAATACGCCCCGACAGCGCCTGAAGGCGTGACCTGCGTCACCCTTTCAGCGTTTTCAGCTCATCCCCCAAACTGTCCGCCAGCGCCCGCACGCGCGAGGCATCAAACAGGACGTGCAATCCCGGCGAGGCATCGGCGTGTTTTGTGCAATAGTCTTCCATCTCGGACGCGCTGCGATACAGCTCCTGAATATTAATCTGGCAGATCTCACGCATGCTCCAGCTGTTTTCCACCTCTCGGGCAAAGCGCAGGGTGAAGAAGGCTTTTTGCGCGTGCAGGAACAGATGGCAGTAGAGCGCAAAACCTTGCCACTCCTCCAGCCAGCGTTTTTTCAGCGCATACGGGAACGCGGCGGTTTCAGCAAAACGCAGCGCCTGTTCACGCAAGTTCACAGAGGCGTCGCGGGCGTCGTCTTTCTCTTTGGCGATGCGCGACAGGCAGGCGGCGGAGGTTTCCACGTCGCTGGCGTTAAAGGAGATATCACGCTCCGAACCCGGCAGCCAGTGGTTGCGGTTGAGCTGCCCGTAGAGGCTCCACACCGCCTGGCCGTAGCTTTCCGGCACCTGGCTGTGGCGATGAAACACGTGGTCGCGGACGTAAATCGCGCTGTACAACACCTGCCCGGCCTGCTCCAGCAGGGCGGTAAATTCGTCGAACACCGGCGGTTCAGGCCGCCAGCCGTAGCTTTCGTCGAGCCAGTAGGTCAGGAGCTGATCGCGCGACAGATGCGCGCCATCGTTGGCAAGCATCCGGCTGCACGCCACCAGGTTGCACTCGCTCAGGGTGCCCATAATCCAGTGGTTATCGACCCCTTCCCAGCTGGTTTTGCACACCGCGCCGCGGATCGCCGGATTGCTGCGACACCACAGCAGGCGGCCCTGCAGCTCGTCGATACGCGGGAACGGGAAAATGCCCCAGCCCACCTCTTCGCCCACCAGATCGATATCTGCCCATACTTCACGCTCGCGCACCGCCAGCAGCGCCGGGTTGTTAGGGAACGACGGCCAGAAGCGCTCGGGCGTCATTTTGATAGAGACGCTGACGCTTTCGGGCAGCGGACGGATAGCCTCCAGAACGTTACCAAGATCGTGATTGCCCGCCGGAAACACACGCAGGACCAGATGTTTGTTCTCTTTCTGCATCGCGCGGGAAAGGGTGTTAAAGCAGCGGCTGTAGAGGGCAAAACTGCGCTCGTCGCGCTCAGGGATCCGGGCGTTGTCGTCCGCCTGCAGCTCCCAGTTCGGGCGCGAGATGGGCAGCAGCCCGTCGGTATTGGAAATCGCGATAAGCAGGCCGCTCAGCGCCGGAATGCGCTGGCAGATTAACGACACTTTCTCGCTCAAATACGCGCACCAGAAATCGACATCAAAGCGCACGCCGTGGCCCGGTTCAAACAGATGCGGATGCGCCAGCAGCAGGTCCGTCGGGAAGTTGAATTCTTTGGCCTGGAGATAAAAACGCAGCCCTTTTTGCTGGCACAGTTTACCGAGGCGATTGAGATAGACGCAGCGGGCGCGCTGCTGGCTGGAGAGACGATCGTTGTACTGATGCGGCGTATAACCCTTTGGCGAAACCAGCATGTCGAACAGATCCACCTGCCCGACAATCAGAGTATTAAAATCATGCGCGACGGCGTAATCCACCAGCTCGCAGGCTTTCTCCCAGTTCCAGTACGCCTGATTATTCAGCTCCAGCGCCCTCGTCTCCCACATCTCTCTGCTCCTTTTATCGCTCCATTGACTGGCCGACAGTGATAGCACAGAACGCAGAAAAAGGGTGTGTCACGGTTCGCGAATGACGTAGCGGGTAGGTTCAAAAAGGTTCAGGAACAGATGCACCAGGAACACCAGCGTCAGCGTAGCAACGAGCGCCACCGTCACGGAAACGATGCGATACAGGTCACTGAACACCAGGTCGCCGTCGGGGTGCATGTTCTGGCCAAACATGATGCCGATAGTGGTGATGCTGGCAAAACCCACGCCCGCACCGACCTTTTCCATCACGTGCAGACGCGCACCGAACGCCAGCCCAAGACCAATGAGCGGCATCATCAGAATCATGTGGCTGCTGTGATCGTAGAGTACCAGCTGCATCACCAGAATATACAGGCAGCCGAGGACCACTCCGACCACGCGCCACAGGGAACTCATCACCGCGCCGCGATAGTGCATCGGGAACAGGATCAGCACGCCCGCCATCAGCGCCGAGAGGGAATCGCTGAGATCGCTTATCTGGAAGACGACAAAAATCATTGTCGCCACGGTGCCGGAAAGTAAGGATTCGTGGCGCACGCGGGCGGCATTTTTCTCGATCAGCGGCGGCGGCTTGCGCGGTTCGACGTCCGGCAGCAGGTAGTTCATCAGCGCGCTTAAACAGACCGCCATGATGCTGGCCTCGACGTTCGAGAACAGCAGCGTGTGCCAGTTGGTCGTCGGGTAGCTCATAAAGTTGAGCATCACGCTCTGGCATACCACGCCCATCGAACCAAACAGGAACAGCGGCCCCTGGCTCATAAAACGAAAACGCATCACGTAGAGGGCGAATACCACCAGCGTCATGATCAGCGGCCATTGCGAGAGATAGCCGATGATAATCACCATTTCGATGCAGTTGAGCGACGCACTGAACACAAACTGTTTCGCCACATGGCGGTTAAAGACCGGCACCAGCGACAGGAGCATGATCGGATAGACCACGTAAAACACACCGTAGCTGGTGTTGTAAAACGTTGAAATACTCAGGGCAATCATCCCGGCAAAGACGATGCGCAGGGTCTGGCGAAAATCGTTGGCCGTGTAGACGATGTTGCCGTGCGGGGTAAACACCCGCGCGAGCGTATTAATAGACATAATGCAGCAGGCTCACGAGATGGATTTGCAGCCCGGAGAAGAAGCGCGCGAACGGCCCTTCGCTGTTGTACAGCTGCACCGTGGCGCGTGCGCCGGTCGGTAAATGTTTCGGCAGATCTTCGTCCAGCGCGATGTGAATGCGCATGCGCTGTGCGTCACGCACCCAGCGGTTTGACGTTTCTGGCGCAGAGAGCTCGCCGTTTACCGCTTCCTGCCCGGCCAAAATACCCGCATCGCTGCTGGTCACATGAGCGCGGAAGACGCGGCCCGGGAAGGCGTCAAACACCACCGCAGCATCGGTGCCCTGATGGGTATGGCGCAGGCTTTTCTCACGAAAATCGGCGACGATATCGGTCTGGTTATTCACCAGCGCCAGCGCGGCAGAACCGGACGAGGCGTAAAAACCGGGGCTGAGCTGAACGTTACTCACGGTGCCGTCGGCCAGGGCGTAGACCTTCGTCCAGCTCAGATTCAGCTCCGCCTCTTCCAGTGCATTGCGATATTTTTGCAGCGTCACGTTGCGATGTTCATCCCGCTCGCCGCGCTGAATGCGCAGGTTATGGATGCTGGCGTTCAGGTTCGCCACCGACTGCTCGCTGCTCTGCCAGGTGGTGCGCACTTTATCCAGATCCGCCTGCGAGACGTTTTGCAGGGTGCTCAGGCGCTGATAACGGTCAAAGGTGACTTTATCGTTACGGGCCGTCAGCTGCGCGGTTTTCAAATTGGCCTGTGCGGCAACGATCTGTGCGTCCAGTTGTTGGTTAGAGAGCCGGGCCTGTTCCAGCGCGATCTGGGCAGCGTCGACTTTATTGCGAAACGGCGTCGGGTCGAGTTCAAACAGCACATCGCCCTTCTTTACCTGGCTGTTGTTGTGGACGTACACCGCCGCGACATTACCGGAGACACGCGCCGAGACCGGCGTCACCACGCGCATCACGGTGGAGTCCGGCGTCAGGGGTATCCAGATATCCGCGACGATAAAATAGACAAACATCAGCAGGAAAGAGGCAATACTCACCCTTACCCAGCGGGCAAACTTTTGTTCAGGAGTCATTATTTTTGGGTCTTGTTGTCTTCTTCGCGGATTGACCGCAAATTGCAGGCGATTTGATTTAATGTTGCGCTGAAAATCTCCAGATGTTCCGGCGCGATATTGTGCGACACGCGTTCCTGAAAATTCTCAATCACGCGGGTGAGTGTTTCCAGGACAGCGTTGCCTTCAGGCGTGAGCGTGAGCAGGCGAATGCGCTTGTCATACGGCGATACCGCGCGCAGCAGAAAGCCCTGCTTTTCGAGCTGAGCCAGAGTGCGCATCAGCGGCGGCAGTTCGATTCCCTGCACTTCCGCCAGTTCGCTAACCGAGACGTTATCGCCCAGCGATTTGAGCTGCATCATCACCGTCCAGCTCGACTGGGTCAGGCCGGTGTCGAGAATGGCATCATCAATCACCGCGCGCCATTGACGCACGATCATTGCCATCCGCATCCCCATCGGCCTGCGGCAAAACAGATCTTCTTCGCTCATGGGAAATCCTCTCATCACACACAAGCAAGATAATAGTTATCAAGGTAAGTATCAAGAAACGAGAGGAGAAAGAGCAGGAATTGCGAATTTGTTTTCGGTGCGCGCTGTTGCCCTCACCCCAACCCTCTCCCGCAGGGAGAGGGAGAAAAACCGCCCTGTAGGCCCGGTAAGCGCAGCGCCACCGGGCGTTTAGCGGCTGAAATGCTGACCAATGGCGGCCTTCCCGGAAGGCGTCACCACCACCTCCCGATACCCCGCCACCCGCTGAATCCACCCTTTGGTTTCCAAAAAAATCAGCAGCGCAGCGCCCGCTTCACCGCCCAGGTGAAATCGTCGCTCGCTCCAGTCCAGACAGGCGCAGCATGCTTTGCGCCGGGAGTGAGTATTCACTGGAATACCGAGTTTCAGGAACTGCGCGCGCCCGTGAACGGTCAGCGCCGAACCGTCCGGCTCCAGCCAGTTTTCCGTCTGCATGAAATCGTAAATCTGCACCGCGATCGTGCCCGCCAGATGGTCGTAGCAGGTGCGAGCCTCGCGCATGGATTTCGGTGCCGTGGTTTCCGGCGGCATGATGCGGCTCCACGAAATCCCCATGATCTGCTCCACCAGCTCGGCGACATCATGCCCGGCAAGCCGGTAATAACGATGACGCCCCTGAGACAGACAGACGATCAGTTTACCCTCCACCAGCCGCGCCAGATGCCCGCTGGCCGTGGACGGTGCCACATCCGCCGCCGCGCTCAGTTCAGTTGCGGTCCAGGCGCGACCATCCATCAGAGCAGAGAGCATTTTAACCCGTGACAGATCGGCCATCGCCGCCGCAATCGCCGCAACGGCACACTCCAGCTCGTCACTATTTTCAGTCGGTAAACTTTTCTTCTGCACAGGCTGCCCACGTATGATTGACCGTTGCCACCAGCTTAGCATGAGCCCTGCTCCGGCTTATCACCCGAACCATATTCTCTGACCAGCTGCACTACGCGAATGCGATAATACGCGAAAATCGACTCCCGCCCCTCGGATTGCGCCGCCTTGTGGAAAACGTTCTGCTTCCAGGCGCGGATAGCCTCTTCATCCCGCCACCACGAAAGTGACAGAATTTTGCCTTCGGTGGTCAGGCTCTGAAAACGCTCGATATCGATAAATCCGTCGATATCCGCCAGCAGCGGTTTTAGCTCCGCCGCCAGTTCCAGATAGCGCGCCTGATGCGCCGGTGCGGACTGTGCTTCAAAAAGGACTGCGATCATAAGTGTCTCTCCGCTGTGATATTGCGAAGAGCATGCAGGGGAATCAGGAGGGATGCTTCGGTGAGGAGCGAAATATCGGTATTGCCGGATGGCGCTGCGCTTATCCGGCCTACCTTTCGGGTTTTGTAGGCCCGGTAAGCGCAGCGCCACCGGGCAGGGTGTTAGCCAATAATCGTCCTGGGCTCCATAAACGCGCTGATCCCCCACGCGCCCATTTCGCGGCCTACGCCGGAGTGTTTGAATCCGCCGAATGGCGCTTTCGGTTCGTGGGCGAGGGTGTTCACCAGCACACGGCCAGATTCGATTTGCTGCGCGACGACAGACGCACGCTCACCGCCAAGGACCAGCGCGCTCAGGCCGTAATCCGTGTCGTTGGCAATGGCGATCGCTTCGTCCTCATCACGATAGGTGATGATCGACAGAACCGGGCCAAAAATCTCGTCGCGGGCGATAGTCATCTGGTTATCCACGTCGGTAAACAGCGTCGGGCGAACAAACCAGCCAGCCTGTGTTCCGTCCGGTCGTCCTTCGCCACCCGCCAGCAGCCGCGCGCCCTCTTGAGTGCCTTTGCGGATATAGCCCTGCACGCGAAGCCACTGCTTTTCGCTGACCATCGGCCCCACTTCCGTTGCCGGGTCGCGCGGGTCGCCCGATTTCACCGCCGCCATCGCCTCGGCGAGCGCCGTTTCGCATTCGGCTTTACGCGATTGCGGCACCAGAATACGCGTTCCGGCGACGCACGCCTGCCCGCTGTTCATTAGCCCGGCCTGAATCGCCAGCGGAACCGCCTCGGCTAAATCGGCGTCTTCCAGAACGATCGTCGGCGATTTCCCACCTAACTCCAGCGTGACGCGTTTAAAACTCTCCGCCGCATTACGCAGGATCGCTTTGCCCGTGTTCGTTGAACCGGTGAACGAGATTTTTGCCACGTCCGGATGACGACTGATCGTCTCCCCGACCGTTTCACCGCGCCCGGTGACGATGTTAAACACGCCTGCGGGCAGCCCGGCTTCGTTCAGGGCTTCGGTGATAATCTGTGTTTGCCACGCGCTCATTTCGCTCGGTTTGATCACCGCCGTACAGCCGGCAGCCAGCGCCGCCGCCAGTTTGCCGCAGATAAACCCGGCATCGCTGTTCCACGGTGTTATCAGACCCGCCACGCCGAGCGGCGTCATCTGCACGGTCGCAGCGCCAGTCTGAGTGGTGAACTCAAAGCTTTCCAGCGCATCGATGGCCTGGGCAATCACGTCTGCCGGATAGCTCGCCATCCACGCCGAGCGCGACGCGGGCGCACCGTACTCTTCGATTATGGCTTCCAGTAATTCATCATGACGCGCCGTGACCGCCGCATGCATCCGCTTCAGGGCGGCAATCCGCTCCTCACGGGTGGTTTTGGCCCATCCCGGAAACGCTGCTTTTGCCGCCGCAATCGCGCGTTCGGCATCGTGCTCATCCGCAAGACGGACTTGGCCAAAGACCTGCGCGGTGGCTGGATTGTAGAGATCAAAACGCTCTGTGCCGTGCGGCGTGACAAATTCGCCGTTAATAAAAATCTGTTCGATATGACGCATAACACCTCCTCAGGCTGAATGACCTCAGTCTGGCACGCCTTTAACGTTTCGATAATCCACGCTATCCTGCAAAGGTTATTTCGATTTTCAGGATAATCTATGCATCGTTCAGGACTCACAGAGCTGGAAGTGGTGATGGCGGTAGTGCGTCGCGGCAGTTTTCGCGGTGCGGCGCAGGAGCTGAGCATGTCCGCGACTGCGGTGAGCAACGCCATCGCCGGGCTGGAAAGCCGCCTGCAAACGCGTCTGTTTAACCGCACTACGCGTAGCGTCGCGCTGACGGATGCCGGGCAGCGGTACGTGGCGCGGATCGGCCCCGCTTTGCAGGAGATCCGCCAGGCCAGCGAAGAGATCCACAGCGAGACAAACGAACCTGCCGGAACCCTGCGCCTGAACGTACCGAACAATATCGGCCCACTGTTTCTCGATGACCTGCTGATCGACTATATGATCCGCTACCCGAAAATGCGCGTGGAAACGGCGAGCGAAGCGCGTCTGATCGACATTGTCGCCGAGGGTTTTGATGCGGGGATCCGTCTGGAAGAGTCCGTCCCGCAGGACATGATCGCCATCCCACTTACCGCCGATATCCGCCAGCTCGTCACCGCCACGCCGGATTATTTGGCTCGCCACGGCATCCCACAAACGCCGGACGATCTGCTGCACCATCAGGGAATTGGTATGCGGATGGCGCACGGGGGGATTTATCGCTGGGAACTGGAACGACGCGGCGAACGGTACGAGCTGGCGGTTCCGCCGCGCTTTGCGACGTCGGATCTGTTTGCCTCAATACAGGCGGTCAAAGCGGGTCTGGGGATAGGGTTTTTACCGGAACTTTATATCCAGCAAGAGCTGGCATCGGGTGAACTGGTGAGCGTACTTAATGACTGGACGCAGCCCTTTGCCGGGCTGCGTCTCTATTATCCCGGCCACCGGCACGTTCCGCCGGGGTTGCGGGCGCTGGTGGCACTGGTTCGCGAACGCGGGATTATTCCAGGTTAGCTTTATTCAAACCATAAGCCACGTCCATCGCACCAGGCTCCATGCGTGAGGTGATCCCCAGACGGTTCCAGGCGTTGATCGCCACAATGGCAAAGTTCAGCTCGGAAATTTCGGTGTCGGAGAAGTGCTCTGACACGCTGCGGTACAGCTCGTCGCTAATCCCTTCCACGCTGATTTGGGTCAGGGCTTCGGTGAAGGCCAGCGCCGCTTTTTCGCGGGCGCTGAACAGCGGCGATTCGCGCCAGACCGTCAGGTGATACAGGCGCAGCTCGCGCTCCCCGGCAATTTTCGCCTCTTTCGAGTGCATATCCAGACAGAAGGTACAGCCATTCAGCTGGGAAACGCGGATATCGATCAGGTGCTTAAGGGCCGGTTCGATGGAAGTTTTACCGACAGCCATGCTCAGGTCGGACAGGGCTTTGGCCAGTGCAGGTGTGGCTTTGTGGTGGTTAACGCGAGTGCTCATTGTCTTTCCTCTTTTTATGCGGCATATCAAATGCGATGGGGCAAATCTACGCCGATCA
The DNA here is from genome assembly GCF_002922995.1 of Lelliottia sp. 7254-16. Classification (NCBI taxonomy): domain Bacteria; kingdom Pseudomonadati; phylum Pseudomonadota; class Gammaproteobacteria; order Enterobacterales; family Enterobacteriaceae; genus Lelliottia; species Lelliottia sp. 7254-16. The sequence continues at coordinate 82,849 of NZ_PQVS01000015.1, read as the reverse complement.
TGACATAGTAAAAAGACACAAAACTTGTGAAACGAGGTAGGACATGAAATCGGGCTATCACGACATTTACACCCGCTATCGCGACAACATTACGCGCGGCGTGCTGAAGCCCGGCGACAAAGTGCCTGCCATTCGCGTGCTGGCCGAAGAGCTGAAGGTGGCGCGCAAAACCGTCGAAACCGCCTATGCGATTCTGATCGGTGAAGGTTATCTGGTCAGTCAGGGCGCGCGCGGGACGCGGGTAAATCCTGATTTGAATCTCCCGGTGAAACAATCCGCGCCCTTAGAACAAGCCACTGGCACGCTGCCAGAATCGCTGATCACCCAACGTGAACGCGCCGGTTTTTTGCGCGCGGGTATTCCGGCGCTGGACAGTTTTCCCTATAAAAAGTGGCTGCTATTAGCAGGCCAGGCGACGCGCTCGATGCGTCAGGACGAGATGCTGAACCCGCCGGTGATGGGTTGGGCTCCCCTGCGCCAGGCGATTGCCCGCTATCTGAACATTTCGCGTGGGCTGTCCTGCACGGCGGAGCAGGTGCTGATCACCAGCGGCTACAGCGGCAGCCTGCGTTTGATCCTCGATACGCTGGCGAGTCGCAGTGACAAAGTGGTGTTTGAAGATCCGGGCTATTTTATGGGCCAGCAGCTGTTGAAACGGATCGTGCCGCGCCTGCACACCGTCCCCGTGGATCGTTCCGGTATGGATACGGACTATCTTCTGCGCCATCACCGCGACGCCCGCTTTGCTATCGTCACCCCGTCACATCAAAGCCCGCTGGCAGTGACGCTGTCGCTGCCGCGCAAACAGCAGTTGCTCGACTGGGCAACACAAAACGACGCGTGGATTATCGAGGACGACTATGACGGCGAATTTCACTACACCCGCAAAGTGCTGCCGTCGCTGAAAAGCCTCGATCGTCACGATCGGGTGATTTTTATGGGCACCTTCAGCAAAACCGTAATGCCGTCCCTGCGCATGGGCTATCTGGTGATGCCCGCCAGCACCGTCGAGGCCTTTACCGACTGCGCGGATATTGTCGCCAGCGGCCAGCCGGTGCTGACGCAAAAAATCCTCACCGCCTTTCTTAATGAAGGCCATTTTTTCCGCCATCTTAAGAAGATGCGCACGCTCTATCAGCAGCGTCGAGACTGGATGATTGCCGCGCTTCAGGAAGTCTACGGCGAGCGCTTTTTCACCGAGCAAAACGACGGCGGGATGCACATTGTCGCGTTTCTGACCAAAGGCAGTTGCGACCGCGAAATCGCCCGCTGCTGGCAGGCGCAGCAATTGCAGGTCAATGCACTTTCTGAGTGGTATCGCGGGTCCGGCAAACGCTACGGGCTGGTGATGGGCTACAACAACGTGCGCAGCTTCGAAGAGGCGCTGGAACTACTGCGACGCCCGCTGGCCGAGACGCTACGCCTGCTGGAATAACCCGATCCGGACCCGGTAAATTTCGTAGGTGTACGGGACAGAATAACTCTGGTTATACTCCGCGAGCTTATTTCGTCGGGTTCCGACATTTTTCTAAGGACAAGAAAATGAAGTCAATTTTAGGATTTGATTATCTGTTAACGCCGCGCGTGCTGGTCTTTTTCTACTGGATCGCCATGCTGCTTATTCTGATCGGTGGCGTTTACTCCATGTTCACCGAGCATCTTTTTACCGGCTTTATCGGCATGATCTTCAGCCTGATCGGCTGTCGCGTGATGTTCGAGCTGATCATGGTGGCGTTTAAAAATAACGAATATCTGCGCCGCATTGCGGAAAACACCAGCAAAACAACCGCAGAGTAAACCTCAGGCATTTATCTGCGCCCCCCTTGCAGATAAATGCCCTGCCCTTCAGAAATTGCCTGCATCATTGCGCGTTAACCCGACATCCCGCAGCTGTTCGTCGCTCATGCCCTGCAAAAGCCGCCGAGTCTGCTCGCGACGACGCCATTTCACAAACGCCTGCCAGACTAAAACGAAGCCGATAAAAGGGCGAAACGGGCGGTTTTCGTTGAATTCCATGATCTTCTCCTCACTCTGTTTGAGGCTCTATCATCGTCGGAAAGGCACTTTACAATACAGATTCAAAAACAACTTTTCTTTAACATACAGATCCGCTAAAAATGAATCTGCATGGCGATTTTCGCCGCTATCTGTACTGGTTTACGAATCTGTATGGGGATAATCGAGGATACAGCATGACCCGTTACCAACATCTGGCCAATCTACTGGCGCAGCGTATTGAACAAGGGCTGTATCGTAGCGGCGAGCGCTTGCCGTCGGTGCGCACACTGAGCCAGGAGCATGGCGTCAGCATCAGTACCATTCAGCAGGCCTATCAGATCCTCGAAAATCTCCAGCTGATCACCCCCCAGCCGCGCTCCGGCTATTTTGTTTCCCAGAAGAAAGCCCTGCCGCCCGTCCCGGCGATGACGCGCCCGGTACAGCGCCCGGTTGACGTGACTCAGTGGGATGACGTGATGATGCTGCTTGATGCACGCGGCGATCGCGAGATGATCTCCTTTGGCGGCGGTTCGCCGTGTCTGACCCAGCCGAGCCTGAAACCCCTGTGGCGCGAAATGAGCCGCATTGCACAGCACAATCCGGCAGAGATGCTGAGCTACGATGTGCTGGAAGGTCGCAAAGAGCTGCGCGAGCAAATCGCGCGCCTGATGCTCGACGGCGGTTCGACCGTCGCGGCAGAAGAGATTGTGATCACCAACGGCTGTCACGGCGCACTGTCTCTGGCTTTGCTGTCGGTGTGCAAACCGGGGGATATTGTGGCGGTGGAGTCGCCGTCGTTTCACGGCACCATGCAGATGTTGCGCGGGTTTGATATCAAAGCGATCGAGATCCCAACCGATCCTGAAACCGGGATCAGCATTGAGGCTCTGGAACTGGCGCTGGAACAGTGGCCGATCAAAGCCGTGATCCTGGTGCCCAACTGCAATAATCCGCTCGGGTTTATCATGCCGGAAGCGCGCAAACGGCAGGTTCTGGCTCTGGCGCAGCGGCACGATATTGTGATCGTCGAAGATGATATCTATGGCGAGCTGGCGGCAGAATACCCGCGCCCGCGTACCATTCACTCTTTCGATATCGACGGTCGCGTGCTGCTGTGCAGTTCGTTTACTAAAACCGTCGCGCCCGGACTGCGCGTGGGCTGGATTGTCCCTGGCCGCTATTACGACCGGGTGATGCACATGAAATATGCGGCGGGCGGGTTCAACGTCCCGGCCACGCAGATGGCGGTCGCGGCATTTATTCGTGACGGACATTATCACCGCCACGTGCGCCGTATGCGTCAGATTTATCAGCACAATATGGAACGTTATACTTGCTGGGTGCGGCAATATTTTCCGTGTGAGATTTGTGTCACGCGACCAAAAGGAAGTTTTTTGCTGTGGGTCGAGTTACCGGAACAGGTGGACATGGTGTGCGTCAGTAAGCAGCTGTGTGCGCTGAAAATTCAGGCTGCGCCGGGATCGCTGTTTTCCGCCTCCGGGAAGTATCGCAACTGCCTGCGGATTAACGTCGCCCTGCCGCCTACCGAAAAAAATCGCGAGGCGTTGAAGAAAATGGGTGAGGCGATTTATATCGCGATGGAAGAGTAGTTTTGCCGGGTGGCGGCTGCGCCTTACCCGGCCGACAAGGTCAATGCAAAACGGCGACCACAGGTTGCCGTTTTTGGTTTTTGCTCCCTCTCCCTGTGGGAGAGGGCCGGGGTGAGGGCACCAGGCCGCACGGACTTACATCAGAACTTCCAGGAAACGCTGCCCACAATGCTGCGCTCGGCACCAAAGTAGCAATATGACAGCGAGTTACAGGCCGCTACGTAGCTTTCATCGGTCAGGTTATTGACGTTAAGCTGCGCGCTCAGCCCCTTCACACCCAGTTTCGACAGGTCGTATCCCACCGCCAAATCCACCAGCGTGTAAGACGGCAGCGTGTGCGTGTTCTGACGATCGCTGGTCACGCCGTTCACGTAACGCACGCCGGAACCGAGCGTCAGGCCGTCCAGCGGACCGGTTTTAACATCGTAACTCAGCCAGGTGCTGGCCATATTACGCGGGGCGTAAACGGCACGTTTGCCCTCTTCTTCCGGACTGCTCTTCTTATAGCGAATATCGGTATAGGTATACGCCGCCTGCACGCGCAGGCTGTCGGTCAACTGGCCGATCGCTTCCAGCTCGACGCCTTCAGATTCGATCTCCCCGATGGAACGGTACGGATCGGTCGGCTCCTCTTTGGTGGCGATGTTTTTCTGGTTAATACGGAACACCGACGCGCTGAACTGGCTGTTCATGCCTTCTGGCTCAACCTTCACGCCCGCTTCCCACTGCTTGCCTTTCATTGGATCGAGAATCTGGCCATTTTCATCGGCAAAACTGGTCGGCGTGAACGCGGTGGAGTAGCTGATGTACGGCGCGATACCGTTGTCGAACAGATACAGTAACGCCGCACGGCTACTGAAGTTATTTTTGTCCAGATCGCTACGGCTGTTGTTGAGCTTGTCGATATTGGAAACGCTCACCTGATCGTAACGCCCGCCCAGCGTCAGACGCCAGCGGTCGATCGACATCTGATCCTGTAAGTAATAGCCGGTCTGGCGCAGCTTGTGCTTCTCTTTGCTGTACATGGTGATGTAATCCGGCTTCGCGCCGTACACCGGATGGAAAGCGTTGATCGGCGGGAAGCCGCCATAATAGCCGGTGGTATTGTTGCTGCGATCCTGATAATCCAGGCCAATCAGCACGCGATGGTTCACCGCCCAGGTATCGAAGCTGCCGTCGACCTGGTTGTCCAGGGTGATAGCGTTCATCTTCTCGTCGGAACCAGAATAACCGCGATTCAGATCGGTTTCGTTCAGCCAGCCTGCGGCATACACCTGATTCAGCTCGACTTTGGTGTGCAGGTAGCGCAGTTTCTGGCGCACCGACCAGCCGCTATCAAACATGTGCTCGATGTTGTAGCCGACCATGTTCTCGCGGCGGTCGTATTTGTCGTAATCGTCCTCGCCTTCAAAGAAGGTATTGGAAGTTTTCTTGCCATCGTGCGGAACCACGGTTCCCTCGTATGGCAGGCCAGAGTGGCTGCCGCCTTCCGGATCGCGGTGCAGATAGGCCATCAGATCGAGACGCGTGTTGTCGGTGATGCGCCAGGTCAGGCTCGGCATCAGCGCGTAGCGTTCTTCTTTCAGCGGGCCGAACTGCGAATCGGCGTAGCGGGTCATCCCGCTCAGACGCGCCGCTACACGGTCGTTGTCGTCCAGCGGGCCGGTGACATCGAACATTGCCCCGCGCTGATCGTTATTCCCGGCGAAGAGTTTGATTTCACCGCCCGCATCAAATGACGGTTTGCGCGAAGTGAGTGCCACAATCCCGCCCGGAGATGAACGCCCGTACAGCACGGATGCCGGGCCACGGACGACTTCAATATTTTCCAGGAACCAGGGATCGACCACCAGCGAGCTGTGGGAGTTGGTATCCCCCATCATCTTCAGGCCGTCGAGATAGACGTTGTCCAGACTGCCGTCGGAGAAACCACGCATCACAATGTAATCAAAGCGGTTCGATGCACCGATCTGGTTGCTGTATACGCCCGGCGTATAACTCACGGCCTGACGCACGCTGGTCGCACCCTGCTCTTCAAATTGCTCGCGGGTCACGATCGACACCGACTGCGGGGTTTCGATATCCGGCGTTTCGAGTTTGGTCGCGCCACTTTGCATTTGCGAGGTGACCACAACGGTTTCGGTTTTCGGCGTATCCTGCGCCAGCAAAGGGAATGCAACGCTGCCGGTAACGCATCCCACCAGCAGTGCCAGCCGTGATTGAGCGAACATGAAATTCTCCAAAGGTATTTCTAATTGTTAATAAGAATTATTACCTTTTTGAGAATGCAAACAGCTATCCGTGACGCCAGGTTACGTATGCGCAATGACAAACCGTATGCGAGATATTCGCGCGATGGGGAAAAGTAGGTTAGCCGTGTCGGCGTACGTCGCTCGGAGAGATGCCGTAGCGACGGCGAAACGCGGTGGAAAAGTTGGTCGCGTGCTGATAGCCGGACATCCACGCGGCCTGCTGCACGCTATGTCCTTCCAGTAAATAGCAGCGCGCCAGTTCAAGGCGGCAGTCGCGCAGGTAATCGAACACCGTTTTTCCGTAGGCCTGACGGAATTTAGTCCGCAGGCTGCCGGAACTCATCGCCGCCTGTGTCGCCAGCTGTGCCAGCGTGTATTCCTGTTCCGGCGACTGTTCAAGCATACGACGGATATGTTCCAGACGCGCATGTTCACCACACTGCGGTAACGCACCGCGAGTCGTCTGCGGCTGGCACTGATTCAGACCGTGACCGAGCAACTGATACATCAGCCCTTCCAGCAGCAGCTTGCGTGACACAGCACTCAGGCCCTTCTGCTGAGCATGCTGAATGCCGATCAATACAAATCCAGGCACCGGCCAGATAAACGTGGGCGCTTGCAGGCGCTGCCATTCCTGGAGCAGTGTTTCCAGTAAACTCTCGCGATCGGCATTGTTTGGGTAAACGCCAAAAGAGAGGGTTTTCAGGGTACTGTTCGCATCGTGACGGGCACTCATCGCCTGCTGTTCGCTCAGCTGTGAACTAAACGCCATGCCCGGCAGCACCTGATATTCCTGGCCATTGAGCGTCAGCGTGACACACCCTTCCAGCACCACCAGCATATACAGCGGGCTACTGTGGCGAGAGGTGGTTTCGTAGGGCTGAAGCACGCGCACGTCGGAATGCGTGAGCGAAATGCCGGAGGAGAGCGTCATCTCTTCGACATCGCCGTGGAGAACGGGGCTGTTGCGGCTGGCATTATCGGCCAGATGCGGGAAGCGGTAATCAATGCCGTAGCGCTCGCCAAAGCCGATAAAATCCTCAACGCAGAACAGGCGTTTGGTTGACGAATAAGGCAGTGCGGCAGAGTTCATGGTGGCGTTTGTGTGAGCGGGTGGCGCAGGAACCATAACATTGCGGCGGCGCAAAGGCTACGCCAGCCCTCAAATTGACACTGAGAGCTGGCGGAAGATTACAAGTCCGAATTCTGATCCTGCCGTGCGGCAGCGTGCGTCAGAAATTGTACCTCCACGCGGCGGTTTCGCTCATCACCAGGCGAGATCCCGTGCAACGGTTGAGAGTCGCCAAACCCCGCGACAATCACGCGATGAGATTGACGGTCATTGAGATTCGCAATCAGCAGCTTGCGGGCCTCACGAGCCCTTGCCGCTGATAGCGTGTAGTTGTCGTCATACACAGTGCAAAACCGCGCATAATCAACAACCGGATTATTGACTCCCAAATTATCCGTGTGCCCTTCAACAAAAACTTGGGTGTTGGTTGAACCGCTGACGAACTCCTGAATACGCGGGGCCAGACGCGCAAGTGCATCCTTCGCCTGATCGGTGATACAGGCACTTCCCCGAGCAAAGATTTTATCCCGGAGCGTAATTTTACCGCTGGCCATATCAAATCCCACCAGCGCGGCGTCGCCCTGCTCAACCATCTCTTGTTGCATACTGTGCATCAATGAATTCAGCTTCTGCTGAGCTGCTGCCTGACCGCTGTTTTTTTCCTGCTCGCGCTTCACCTCGGCCACTTTGTTCTGCAGAACCGACAATACCAGCATCAGCATCACCACAGCCATCACGCCTGCCATCAGGTCCGAGATCGACACCCATTCGTTTGGTTTATCTTTCATAGACAAAATCAGGCCTCAACGCGTTCAGACTCAAGGAGCCTTCTGTAGTGCTGAGCGTCAGTCACCAGCGTGGTCATATTGCGTTGAATATCCATCATCGCTTTCATCACCGTTTTGCGCTCATCTGGCGTGTGCTGTGCTGACACCTGCGCATCCATCAGTTTGCAAAGCGCGGACAGCTCTGTCGTCATGCCAGTCACCGTTTCCGGCAAAGTACCCAGCACATCGAATGCGTCATTGAAGCGCTTGATGTAGAACTCCATTTTACGGTTGCCTTCGGAGACAGCCGCCAGCCCGCTGGCGATCTCTTTCGTCACGCGTTCAATGTAGGTGGTCATCGAGGTGACTTTTGCATTCAGCGTCATACTCGTTTCAGAGAACTCATCCATCGCCTGACGCTGGATTTTGGCGGCGGCTTCAGTTCTCTCCTTCACCGTCGTCATGGTGGAGTCAATCTGTGACGACATGTTATTGACCGACAGGCTGATCTGCGACGTTGCAGACTCAAGTTGATCCGCCATTTTGGTCATGTTCCCGCTGAATGCGTCATTCATACGGGTGATGGCATCATTCAGCGAGGTTTCAATCTGGCTCATGGTAGCGCTCAACTGGCTGGTTGAGTCCGCCAGTTTGTCGCTCATCTGCTGGACGTTGCGGGTAAAGTCAGCGTTCATTTCGTTCACCACGTGCGACAGCTCACGTTTAATTTCCGTCATCACCACACCCAGATCGGTTCCCAGCGTCGAGACCACGCTTTCGAGGCTGGCCGCAGATCCTGATACTTTTTGCGAGGCATCACTCATCGTGGTCGCAGCCTGCTGCAAGGCAGCTAAGTTTTCTTCGCTGTTGCGGGTGTAGGTTTCCAGCAAATTACGGGATTGAACGTTGATATCAGCAATATCTTTCAGCGCATTGAGATGGTGTTGATGGCGCTGCGCTTCATATTCTTCACTGCGTTTAGCCTGCTGGATAAACTCTTCACGCAGGGCTGCCGTTTGCTGGGCCATTGCTTCCACCAGACGATCGGTGGCGACATTTCGCCCAGTTTCATCCTGCTGGCGCTGCTCAATCTTTTCTTTAATTTCTAACGCATGTTCTTCATGTAGCGTGTGCTGAAGCTTCGACATGCACCAGTTCAGGCGGCGTTCTTCATAACCATTTTTCGACTCCCAGAGCTTCAGCGCAATGAAAGCGATAATCCCCCAGGTAGAAGTTTTAAACTTGGTGCCTAAGCCCTGCATCATGTCCATCAGGTCACGCATGGAGGAGTCCATCGCCCCGATGCTATTACCTGAGTTATGCAAAATGCCGGAGGCTTTATCAAGGGCCAGCCCCAGGCCCAGGAATGTCCCCAACAGACCGAGGATCAGCAGCATACCCGGCATCACCGAGGCCATTTTTTCAGCTTTCGTCGCCACCGACTGGCTGAGCTCAGCGGCGGAACCGATTTCTGCGCAAATCCCCGGCTGTGTCGTATGTAATCCGTTCCGCTCCCAGGCTTGCTGCCAGCAGGTTTCATTCGCGTTACGCTTAACGTTTAACCCGGTATAGACGACAGCCAGCAGCATAACGGCGAAAAAGCCCAGCTGCAGTACATCCATTCCCGGCATCAGAAAATGCCCGATCTCGACTAACAGGCTCATGCCATCACCTCAACCAGCAGACCGGTTTCAGTACGTTTCTGGCAATCTGCACCAAAAATATTGGCAAAATCGTTGATCAGACTTTGCTCTTCCGCAGAAAGCGAAGCCCACGCGCGATCGTTTTGCGAACAATCGATCAGTAATGTTCCCACCATTGATCCTTGTTCAAGCAAATATTCTTTTCCTTCCGCAATCAGCTGCTGCTCATCTTTTTCCAGCATTTGCAGGAATCCTTCAGCCGCATTAACGTAATTACGGCGAGCCAGTAAATCATCACCCAACTGCTCCAGCGCGACCGTATCCCGTGGCAGCGTAATGGCAAGATCATTAAGAACACTGATCTCTGCGGGCTCCAGCTCTTCATATTTTTGAGCGCGAACCAGGCGGTTATGCAGTAAACGCTCTTTGGCGAGGGTACTGTTTTTCTTTTCCCATTCCTCTTCGAGCACCTGACGGCTTTTTTCCCACGCCACAATCATCTCTTCAAAGACGAACGGAATAATCGGTTTGCCGAACAGGCGATGGGTCATTTCATCCAGACGCATTGTGTCTGCATCGCTAAACTCAGCGTTCTGCTGAATCAATGCGTTGGCGGCATACACCATAAAATGCATATCTTCATCGACATCGCTGACCGTCTGGACGGCTTGCATACGGGTTTCATAGAACGCGAGCAGCTTTTGCACGGCACGCAGACGCAGGAAATACTCAAAGTCCTTCAGCGAATCGCCCTTCACTGCAATATCCACTTCGGCTTTGGCGATCATGTATTCATTAATCAACGCGATAGCTTCAACTGCCGCTTTTTCAGTTCCGTGAAGCTCTCCACTCGCCTCCTGCATCGCCTTTGCATGACGGCGAGCCTCTTCGAGAGCCTCTTTATCAAGCTGTTTCTGGTGAGCGTCTTTACACCAGGCAATGACCCATTCAAAAGCCTTTTGGAGTTTTTTGACTAATGGGTGTTTATCCGCTTTTTCCAGCCAAGCCAGCGCACGATCAAGCCCCACCAGTGCTGCTTTAATCCACGGCAGGGTAATCATGCCGCTCAGTACCTGCAGAATTTTACGTCCTGTGGAAATATGCGGCTTGATGCGTTCCCACATCTGACTCACTTTCCCGACAAACCCTTCTGCTTTTTCCGCCATAAAACCAATCGCTTTGCCGACGACTTCTTTGGCTTTACTGACGGCACTCGAAACCACATTTACGGCAAACGAGGCGACAGAGGAAACACAAGAGCAAACACGACTCCAGATACCCATAATTAAACCCTTAGCTCAAACCGAGCATTTTTTTAGCTGTGTCAATGTGAGGAGGAACGGTTACAACCGTGGCTGAAATCGCGCCGTAGGCATCCCGAATTTGCGACAGCGCGCTTTCAAGGTGACCCAGCGTGAGTTTTTGTTCTGATTCCAGAACGGCTTTTGGTAAGGCCAGACGCATCGCATTACGAATATCGCGACCAGATAGACCTTCAGAAAGTGAAGTGGCTTGCTCCAGCATAAGGTCTCGCGCATCGGCAAGAGGGATGGCTTCCACTAACAGTTTGGCCCAGATCCGGTAACGCTCGTCGGCACCGGGTAAGGTGAAACCGATGTGATGCGTAATGCGACTCAGGAAGGCACTATCGTAGTTTTTGACAAAGTTGGTGGCGAAAATAACAATGCCGGTATGCTTTTCCAGCTCAATGAGCAGCGTGGAACGCATGGCATTAACTTCGTTATCAATCCCCTGCGTAACGGAGGAAAGACGCTTGCCGAGAAGCGTATCCGCCTCGTCGAAAAACAAAACCGCCTTTTCATCGCTCGCCTGACGAAAGAGCGCCGCAATATTCTTCGCCGTTTCGCCCATGAATTTACTTTCCAGATCGGCAATGCTCATGGTCATAATGGTGTGCTGCAACGATCCCGCCAGCGCCTCAGCCGTGAGTGTTTTACCGGTTCCTGGTGGTCCAAAAAAATTCAGCACAATACCGTTGCCAAGAGGGTCAACTGATGAAAACCCCCACTCGACATAGATCTTATGGAAATACTCTATTTTGGCTTTGGCTTCATCAAGCTGTGCAATAACCTGCGCCGTTAGCGCCACATCACTTTCCAGCGTAAATCGCGGCGTTACTGCTGACGCAAAAGCCTTTTTATCCTCGATAACGGATTTCTCCAGCCCCTGCGTAAACTGCGGTCGAATACGTCCCAAAGACATGCTTTACCTCGCCCCAGACGGTCACAAATTTGGATTAAGTTTTTTGTAATAGTGGTTAACGGCAGCGCTGCGCAAAACTCCATTAAATTTCATGAAGTATTAAGTCGACCTACCAATATTGGGTGGCATAAATAAATTAGATCGGATGGCTGACAAATAGTGTCAGGGAATATTCGGCGTGGGAAAGAAAACAGAGATCAGAGTATTGCCGAAGCGGTGGCGTTATTCATACATGATCTGCCCACCAGTGAGAGGGCTATACCCTCGTACCTGGCGAGCAGTGGAATAAGAGAGTCAGGCTTTCAGAGGAATCGCAGTAAATGATTGAAGTTCACGTAAAAGCATAGCGTTATCTTCAGATTTAAATAACAGTCGTAAATCATCCTGTTTACGGTTGAACGCAAGAGACTGAGGGTCGGAACGCCCGCTGATGCTTTCTTTCACTTTGTCATTGCACCACTGACGATAATGCTCAAGTGTCAACGCATAACGACGTGCATTTTGACGCATCAGATGCTCAGCCAACCGGAATTTACCATAGCGATCGCAAAGCTGGCTTTCGACATAAATAGCTTTAGGCATGGTATCAAGCATGATGGTAATAAAATCGAGCACTTGTTCTAAATGCCTGTCACTGAGCTTATCGGCGTATGAAAGCAAATTATCAATAAACGACAGGACTTCATTTCTTTCACTGCTCATTTGGGCAATCAAATTCGCGGCAACATCGTGCGTCTCTTCGACCAGAGACTTATCCAGCAGCAAGACACGAGCCGATTCAACCACCCCAAAATAGCGTGACAGTTTTTCCATGTAGAAAATAACGTTCTGGGCATGAACATCGCCGGAAATGACGTCGAGGCTTTGTTGTAACTTATCAATTTTCTGTGCCAGGTACATTGTCTGCATCACCATTGCACCCACAATGACGCCCGTTGATAATCCCACGGCGGCCAGTTGCATTGTCTGGGCCATTTGCATCAGCTGCTTTACTTCGCCGATGGACGCGGTATCAAGCACCACCTCTTTCAGAGGCAAATGCTGAGCAATGCCTGATTTTCCTGACGCTGAATGCCAGTAAGCTACGCCATCACGTATGACAGCATGGCCTGTTTCGATAGCGCTTTTCACTTCTTTGTAGACATTGATCCAGTCAATGGTCAGCAAGGTCTCTTTCAAAAGAAATCCTCTTTTTGGTTCAGCATTTGCTGGCGCATCGCGGCTATTTGCACCACTGCGGGAAGCGTTACGCGAAAGGCTGGGCCGCTGATAGCAGGGATGGTCAGCAACGCAGTAATCGCGATACCTATTGGGCCAGCAAAGACACCGATCATACGAGCAAGCCCCGCATTCGCCGCCAAGGTCAGTCCTCTGCCAAGAACCGCTCTGGCAACCGCATTCGCCACAATCATTGCGACCTGATACGACATAAACCCGCCCATGCGAATGGCGGTGATAATAGAAGTGAGCGCTGCGCTGCTGGCGAGATTACCGTCAATCTTCAGCTCACTGCGAATCTTTTTCCGCTCTTCTTCGCTCATCTTTTCCCAGGAATCGCTAAACAACTTCGCCAGTAATGCCTGTTCAATATCCACCACTTCGGCTGAGAAATCTGTTTTTACCGATAACTTCTTACAGACATCGGTCAATATCTCTTTGTACATCACTCCATTACCCCGGAAAAGATTGACAAAGGTGTCGCCGCCAAAGTGCTGAAGTTCAGCCCCAATAAGTTGCCAGGCCTGTTTATAATCTTTGCCGACAGCCTGGAATGCTTTTTCACCGGTTAATGATTCGGTGTAACGTGTGGAGCCGTCTTTATCTGTGGTGAGGTATTTAACGAGGACTTCCAGCATCTCATTATCTGAATAGCGAAGTAGTTCAAGATCTTTATCTGCTCTAAATTTGCCCATAATCTCTTACCGTCTAAATGTTATTTCTAGCCCTGATAACGAAATTTGTTTTAAGCGAGTTATCAATAGTTATTAACGGCATCGCTGCCGAAAACTGCAATAAAAATAATTGTAGGCATTAAGATGACGGCCTTTGCTGAAAACAAAGACCGTCAGAGGGGAAGGTATTTACTCTTCGAAGAACCAGTAACCCTGGTTAATCAAATCCGTCAGCTCCGCGACAAACGCCGGATTTTGCAACGCGTCGCCCAGTTCGTCCTGGCCAAATTCGGTGTAACGGCACAGCACGTCAGCGGCTTTCGCATCCACCGTTTCCAGCTGTTCGCTGTTGATAAAGAAGCTGCCGCTCACGTTCAATACGCGCAGGCCGCTCAGACGAGACAGCGTTTCACCGCCCAGCAGCGCATCCAGCACTTCTTCCGGTTCATAGGCCGGTTCTGCCGCGGCGATATCCAGCTCATGGCGCGGAGTGCTGACAAAGCTGCCGAACCATTTTTTGAAATCTTCCGGCTGGCTGATCATCTCGATCATCATGCTGCGCAGGCGATCGAGCTCGTACTGCTCCACGCGGCCAGGGTGTTCGCGACAGGTCAGATCCGGATCGCTGTAGTGCTCGCCGCCCAGATCGTTTTCCAGCGCGTAATCGGCAAAACTGCTGATGAGGTCACGACCGTTTGGCCCACGGAAACCGACGGAGTAGTTCAGCGCGGTTTCATGGGTAAAGCCATCGTGCGGGAATCCTGGCGGAATATAGAGTATATCGCCCGGTTCCAGATCTTCGTCGATAATTGGCGTAAACGGATCGACGTGCAGCAGCGCCGGATGCGGACAGAACTGACGCATCGGCAGTTTATCGCCCACGCGCCAGCGGCGGCTCCCCATGCCCTGAATGATAAAGACATCGTACTGATCGATATGCGGGCCAACGCCGCCACCCGGAACGGAATAGGAGATCATCAGATCGTCCAGACGCCAGTCCGGCAGCACGCGGAACGGACGCACCAGCTCAGCGGACGGCATGTGCCAGTGATTCACCGCCTGCGCCAGCAGCGACCAGCCAGTTTCGCCCAGACCGTCAAAATGTTCGAATGGACCGTTGCTCGCCTGCCACTCACCGTTGAAATGGCTGACCAGACGGCTGTCGACTTCCGGCTCCATCGCCAGGCCCGCCAGCTCATCAGGTGTGATCGGATCGACAAAATTCGGGAAGGCATTTTTCAGCACAACGGGCTGTTTTTGCCAGTATTTTTCGAGAAATTCCGGCCAGTTGAGATTCAGTTGATACGCCATGGGAAAGCACCAGTGAGAAGGGAAACAGGTGCGATTATGAGAGACGGGCCGGGCGGCTGCTTTGTCGTGGGTCAATTGCCTGCCAAATCCCTCGCCCTTCAGCCGTTCGCATGACACACCGTGACAGTTTCAGCCTTTATGGTTATCGCCCGATCGTTAGCGACTTATATCGTTAACGTAATAGCGCGCTGTCATGAGGCCTGATATGAGCAATTTCACCGAACTCGCCGTTACTGGAAACGTTAAAACTACGATGGGAGTGTTCACGCGCAGGGATAATCCGTCAGTATTCTCGCCCGTCGCACATGAGTTGCCAGCCGGGAGCCGCGTGACCATTCACGGTGCGGTAGTGGGTGATGCGGTGGAAGGTAATGCGCACTGGTATCGGGTAGGAGAGGATACGTATATTTGGGCGGGAGCCTGTACGCGGCTAGAGCCGTATCCGGAATTTCCGGAAATGATCAGACCCAACTGGATTGCGATTATATTACATGAACGTTAGCGCCCGAAATCGGGCGCTAACAAGAACACTTAATCCAGTTTCAGCTCGTCATACTGGGTGATGATCTTGCCGACAATGCCGTAATCCAGCGCTTCGGCAGGAGACATCCAGAAGTTACGGTCGGTGTCTTTTTTCACTTTTTCGAGCGGCTGACCGGTCGCATCAGCAATCAGTTTGTTCACGCGATCCAGCATGCGGATGATCTCGCGCGCTTCGATCTCGATATCCGTTGCCTGACCACGCACGCCGCCCAGCGGCTGATGGATCATGAAGCGGGTGTTTGGCAGCGCGTAACGGTGCTCTTTTTTCGCCGCCAGGAAAATCGTGATCCCGGCGCTCGCCACCCAACCGGTGCCGATCACGTGCACGTCCGGGCGGATAAATTTGATAAAGTCATGGATGGTATCACCCGCTTCCACGTGACCGCCCTGGCTGTTGATGTACAGCTTGATCGGATCGTTGCTCACGCTTTGCAGCAGGATCAATTGAGTGATCACTTTTTCCGCCAGCGCCTGGTCGATTTCGCCGGAAATAATAATCGAGCGGGACTCGAGTAATTTCTGCTGCAGTGCGCCCGCGCCGTTTTTCCCTTCTGATTTTTCTGTGTTATCGCGATCTTTCTGTGTGAAGTGCATTGTTGTTATCCTCGGCTTTTAGCGCTCAAAGTCAGAGTGTAGCCTGTTTTGCCAGGCAAAGTCGTCAGGCGCACACAATGCGAACATCCTGAGTGGCAAATGCATCAAGAACCTCTTTGTTCATGCTCGCTTCAACCACCAGCAGGTCAATATCACCGGTTTTTGCGACCACGAAGCGCGCCACGCCGGGGATCTTATCGGTGGTCAGCGCCACGATCGTCTGGTTGCTCTGGGCGATCACCGTTTTCTTGAACTCGCAGTCGGCAAAATCAAAGCCGGTCAGCCCCATCTCTGGGTCCATCGCGCAGCCGCCGATAAAGGCTTGATCAAAGATAATCCCCTGGATCTGACGGGCCGCCGTCGCCCCGACCGCACCGCCGGAGGCGCGCTGGATCTGCCCGCCAGTCATGATCACTTCGCACAGAGGGTGGCGAAGCAGCTCCGCCGCGATCGCCGGGGAGTTGGTCACAATGGTCACTTTCAAATCCGCAGGTAGCGCCTTCGCCAGCGCCAGATTGGTGGTGCCCGTATCAATAAAGATGCAGCCGCCCGGTTTAATAAAGGTTGCTGCTTTCTGCGCGATCATGTCTTTTTTTGCGTGGTTTTTTGGCTCGCGACTGAGGAAGTTCCCTGCGTCAGGCAGCTGGAGCACCGCGCCACCGTACACCTTTTTGCACAGCCCTTCTTTGCTAAGCTCATGTAAATCACGGCGAATTGTGTGCTCTGAGACTTTCATCTGGGTGGCTAATTCTGTGCAAACCACTCTCCCGCTCTCCTGAAGGATCTTACGGATCAGGTCTTGTCGTTGTTCCGGAAAAGCAGCATAATCGAGCATAAATAGTCCTGTTAAAATCCAAATCGAGCATCAATGCGCATAATGTTGCATGACGCTCAACCTGTCAATCTGTACGCTGTGAAGGAGCGTGATGATGAATCGCAACAAGCCGTCGACCCCGTTGGCTGCCAGTCACCCGTATGATGGATTCTGGTTTCAACCCGTCATTCACGCGGAACGCTCGCAGCAAAAAGTACCGCGGGAGGAACTTCCCGCCCGGTTTCAGGAACATCATTCAATAACACCCAGTAAACAACGAGGCTTACTATGAACATTGCACACGTCGCACTCTGGACCCGTAACCTGCCAGCGCAGGTTGAGTTTTGGGAAACGGTTTTCGGAGGCCGCAGCAACGAGAAATACATCAGCAAAAATCGCCCTGGATTTGAGTCGCATTTTATTACGCTCACCGATGGACCAACGATTGAGCTGATGACGGTACCGGAACTGGCCGACGCGCCCGCGCATCCAGAATTTGTTGGCTGGGCGCATATCGCTCTCAACGTTGGCAGCAAAGCCAACGTGGATCGCATGGCGGAACAAGCACAGCAGAACGGCACGCTGCTCAGCGCACCGCGCATGACGGGAGATGGATTTTACGAAGCGGTGATCGCCGATCCAGACGGAAACCGGATTGAGCTGGTGGGCGAGTAATCCGCTACACTGGTGGCCTGGAACCCTTACATTGAGTCCACCATGAAACTGACCGCAGTCAGCGCCCTTCATTTCAGCTTTACGGAACTTACTGACATTCTGGGGCGCTGCTTTCAGAACTATTTCGTTCCTTTCTCGCTCACACCGGAAGCTTTTGCCCTGCGTTTCGGCTCCGAAGGGATGAGCGTGGAGGACTCCTGCGTCTGGCTGCAGAACGGTGAGCCGGTGGCCATCGCCATTATCGCCCGACGAGATTCTCTTGCTCGTCTGGCGGCGTTTGCCATTATTCCCGACCTTCGTGGGAAAGGGCTGGCGCGCGCGATGCTTGCGCCGTTGTTCGCAGCTCTGAAAACCAAAGGGGTGACACGTGTTTACCTGGAGGTGATCGCCGAAAACCACGCCGGG
Source organism: Lelliottia sp. 7254-16 (assembly GCF_002922995.1). NCBI lineage: Bacteria > Pseudomonadati > Pseudomonadota > Gammaproteobacteria > Enterobacterales > Enterobacteriaceae > Lelliottia > Lelliottia sp. 7254-16. The sequence continues at coordinate 65,050 of NZ_PQVS01000015.1, read as the reverse complement.
ATTGCGCTGTACACATCGCTGGGTTTTCGCGATTCGCAGGCGCTGCACGGGTTTAAAGGCTCCTCGCCGGAAAACGCCCTGGGCGCGAAACTGCATACTGCCACGCCAGATGCTCTCAACCGCGCCGTTTATTCTGCACCATCGCAGGCCACGCCCTGGCAGTTGGATCCGCTGACGCTGCGATCCTTGCCCTGCACGGTGCTAAACACAGGTCAGGGATCATGGGCGGCCATCACGACTCACGGCCTGACGCCGCAGCTGCGCTATCTGTTTGTGGAACCGGCATCGCGCGGCAAGGGTGAGGCTCAGCGAATGTTGCAGATCCTGTGCGAGCAGTATCCTGGCATCAGCACCCCGGTCTCGGTGCCGGAGCGGTTGACGCCGCTGTTTTTGGCGGCAGGTTACGCTCAGATGGAGATTACGCAGCGCGAGATGATTAGCGACTAATCCGGCGAATAAAACCGCATCCCCGCATAGGATTTTTCCCGACACGCCGCCAGTCGCGCGGCGATATCGCCCACGTGCAGCTCCAGCTTATGTCCGTCCGGGTCGAGAAAATAGAACGACGCCCCTTCGCTTTTATTGTTTTTCCAGACGGTGACACCCGCCTGCTCCAGCTTGTGCGAGAAGGTGTCGAAATCGGCGGGTGCGACGCTGAACGCATAGTGGGTATAGTCGCTCACATCAGGCGGAACGTAGTCGCGGGTTTCGTCGAACGACAGACACAGCCAGAGATCGCCGCAGGTAAGATATGCGCCCTTGTCCCACTGCGCATGAAGCGACAATCCCAGCAGATCGCGCCAGAAATTTACGCTAGTTTGCAGGTTGCTGACGGCCAACGTGAGGTGATTCAGTGATTGCAGCATGTGATCTCCTGTTGTGTTTCGCTCAGAACATGATACGGTAATTCGATGAACAGAAAACACCTCCCCGCTTTCCATCACACCCAGTGGTGGCTGCCTTCTTAAAGGCGGCCCGGAATTGTTTTCCCTCTTTTCAGATAGCCGCCGAAAGGCGGCTATTGCATTTCTAAGACGTCTTTCGGCTTTTAAAACCTTAAGGAGTCTTACATGAACACCAAAACCACTATCCTGACTGGCGACCGTCCGACTGGCCCTCTGCATCTTGGGCACTATGTTGGATCGCTGCGCCAGCGCGTCGCGCTCCAGCAAGATTATCAGCAGTTTGTACTGGTCGCTGACCTGCAAGGTCTGACCGATAACGGCAGCAACCCGCAAAAAATCCGCGATAATATCCCCGAAGTGCTGGCCGACTACCTCGCCGCAGGCATCGACCCCGATCTCACGACGATCTGCCTGCAATCCGCCCTGCCTGCGCTGGCCGAACTGACGATGCTGTACATGAACATAGTCACCGTGGCACGCGTGGAGCGTAATCCGACAGTGAAAAATGAGATCGCGCAAAAAGGTTTTGCCCGCTCGCTGCCCGCCGGTTTTCTCGTGTATCCCATCAGCCAGGCAGCGGATATCACCGCATTTAAAGCAGAAGTGGTGCCCGTTGGCGATGACCAGTTGCCGATGATCGAGCAGACCAACGAAATCGTCCACAAGATGAATAGCCTGCTGCCCGCCCCGGTGCTGCGCCACTGCAAGGCGATGCTGAGCGACACCAGCCGACTGCCGGGCGTCGATGGCAACGCCAAGATGTCGAAATCCCTCGGCAACACGCTGCACCTGTCGGCAAGCGAAGAGACCATCCACCGCGTCGTCAGCGCCATGTACACCGATCCGAACCACCTGAAAGTGAGCGATCCCGGGCAGGTCGAGGGCAACGTGGTGTTTACCTATCTGGATGCGTTCCACGCCGATAAAGCGAAAGTCGCGGCGATGAAAGCCCACTATCAGCAGGGCGGACTGGGCGACAGAACCTGTAAAAACGAACTGGAAGTGTGCCTGCAGGAGCTGATCGCGCCGATGCGTGAACGTCGGGCGACCTACATTCAGGACAAAAGCCAACTGATGGCGATGCTGAAAAACGGCAGCGAACGGGCGCACGAGCTCACGCAGGCGACGCTCAAAGAGGTGAAACAGGGGCTGGGCGTGCCGGTGTTCTGAGGGACTGGTGGACGCCTGCCGGGCAGGCGTCCACAAAAGTTAATTTACCGAGACCGGACGATCCAGCCGCTCGTCGCCTTCCACATCCTGCGCGGAAGCATGACGCCGCTCCGCCAGCAGACGACAAATCTCCGCATGTTTCTCTTCGGTAAAGGTAAAGCGCGACATGCAGCCGAGGCGGATCAGCGAGCCAATCGCCGGAAGCAGACAAATGCCGAAGAACAGCCCGGTCAGCACGCCATCGCTCTGGGTTTGCGCCTGCGGCACGTAGCCGATCATCGTCAGGAACACGCCGATCAAGCCCCCGCCCACCGCCACCGACATCTTGCCGGTGAAGGTCTGTCCGGAGAAAGTGATCGCCGCACAGCGTTTATGGGTGTGGTACTCGGCGTACTCGATGGTGTCGGCGATCATCGACGAGGTGAGAATGTTGGTCATCATCACGAACAACGTACTGAGGCCAAGCAGGAGGAACAGCAGCGCCGTGTGCTGATACCCGGCGAACCACATCACCGCGCGCACCGCGATATCCAGCCCGCAGAGGATCATAAACAGTTTTCGCTTCTGCATCCTGCGCGTCAGCATCGGCGCAATAAGGCACACCACCGCAGCCACGATCCCCATTATCCCGATCGCCATCTGCAGGCTGCCGTCGCCGAGGTTGTAGATAAAGAAGTAGATGTAAATCCCGTTGGCGACGTTATGAAACACGCAGAAAAAGAACGACAGCAGGATGACGAACAGCGGTTTGTTCTGACGCAGATTGTGGAAGGTGTCTCGCATCGTCACCTTCTCCGCGCTCGGCGGGACGCGCTCTTTAATCTGCATAAAGCCGTTTAACATCAGCGGCAGGCCGAAGAGCATCATCACCAGCGCGGCCATGAAATAGCCTTTGTCGTTGCTGTACTGGGCAAAAAACGCCGCCAGTTTCGGGAAGAAGATATTCGCACAGGCGATCCCGGCGTTGACGCCGAGCATCGCCGCCGTCACCGCGCGGGTGCGCTGGGCAGAGTCGTTGGTCATTACCGACGACATCGACCAGAACGGGATATCGGAGATCGCGTACAGCGTCCCCCACAGAATATAGGTCACCCCGGCGTAGAGGATTTTGGTGGTCATGTCCGCTTCGATTTTATAGAACGACAGCAGCGTGACGCCGGTGATCAGCAGCGGAGCGATAAGCAAAAAATGCCGGAACTTGCCGAATCGACTGTTAATGGTGTCCATAATACTGGCGAACAGCGGATCGTGAACCGCATCCCAGACGCGGGCTATCAGGAAGATCGAGCTTGCCGCCAGGGCCGAGATCCCCAGCACGTCGGTGTAAAAATAGTTAATAAATGAACCCACTAAACCAAAACTAAAACACTGACCTAAACCATAGCCAAAATAGGACCACAACTCGTGAGACGGTATTTTCATTGTCGTTGCCATAGTGCGTACCTTGCTGTCCGGCGGCGTACCGCCGGATCGTTATTGTTATGCCTGCGGCTGCGGGGCGATTTTGCGCAACTTGCGCATCAGGGCGATTTCGCTGCGCGAGAACGGGATGCCGTTCTCTTCGAAGACGTCGTGGAACCACAGGCGGCAGTAGTCGGTCGAGCCGGTCATGATCACCGGCCACGGCAGCCAGGTCTGGGTTTTGCCGCGCACCAGGCCCCACTGATAGGGCGCGACCTTCGCGGTGTACATCAGCGGGAGTTGCTCTTCAATGGTGCTCCCGACGTGGCGTGCCAGCCATTCGGTACAGAACATCGGGCGGCCAAGCTGCTGTAACTGCTGGATAATCGCGGTCATGCGCCCGGTGTTGAGATAAGCGTGATAGCTCACCACGTCCGACAGTTCCAGCGCGGTTTGATCGAGCGGATGCTGAAAGAACGTCTCCCCCTCCACTTCCACATCTGGCGACACGCGCCACGCGCAGACGGTCAGCGGCTGCTCTGGATCTTCTTCCCGCGCCCATTGGAACGCCCGTTTCATCAGCTCATGCGCGTAGCTTTCCAGTTTTTCGTCGTACTGCACTTCCACGGTGCCCGTCGCAAAAATCCCGCGGTTGCCCGGCTCGTTGTAGAGATCCCACACCAGGACGCGTTTATCGTCGCGGAACTGGCGGATAACGTCGCGGATGTAGCGCTCAATGTGCGGCCAGCAGTCGCGATCGCACACTTTGTCGCGCCCTGGGCTCGCCGCCGCCTGGCTGTTGTGTTTACCTGGGATCGGCGGTTTTTGCGGGCCGAGATACGGCTCGTCGCCCGAGAACCCGCAGTCGTCCATCAGCGTCAGCATGGTGCTGAACCCGTGGCGGTTAGCAAGCGTCAGAAAGTGGTCAATACGCTCCAGCAATCCGTCGCGATCGTGTTCCCAGACGATAAATGGCAGGTTGATGCGCAGGGTGTTGTAACCCGCGTCCGCCGCCCAGCCCAGTTCGCGGTCGATGGTTTCGGGATCGAAGGTCTCCTGCTGCCAGATATCCGTCCAGTTCACCGCCGTCGACGGCAGATAGTTAAACCCGCACAGCCACCCTTTCTGCTGATACCACGCCTGCGCCTGTTCCTTGCTCCACTGCTGTTTCATCGTCGCCTCACTTGCTGATAATATTTAGCTAATAAATATTAGTTGAACTATAAATGAGCAAACTGGCGCGTTCAGAAAAGAGACAGCAATCACAAAGTTCAGGCTTGAGCGCATAAGAAACGTGATCGACCGCGCTTTGGAAGACGGTTAAGGTATGATGCTGTTTCTGAAGGGGGAGCGAGCGGATGAAGCGGAAAAACAAAATCACGATGAACGATATTGCGCGTGCGGCGGGGGTGTCGCAGGCGACGGTATCGCTGGTGCTCAACCAGTCCCGCAACATCAAGCTCAGCGACGAGACGCGCCAGCGGGTGATCGGCGTGGCCGCCGAACTCGGCTACAATCGCCTGCCCGCCATCCACGCGCCGCGCAACCAGGAAGAGGTGGCGCTGCTGGTCAGCTCCCTGCAAAGTTACGACCCCTTTATCGACGCCATCAGCCAGGCGCGGGATGCGGCCTGGCGCAACGAGACGCTGCTGACCGTGTACGACTACGGCGACGACGTGGAGCTGGCCCTGAACATCATCCGCCAGCTGGAGAAGCGCAACTGCGTGGGGATTATCCTCGCCTCCCCCGTCACCACTCTGGTGGACATGACCGATTTCCAGGACTGCACGCAGCTCCCGCTGGTGTTGCTCAACCAGCGCGACCCCGGTTCGCCGCTGCTGCCGTCGTTCATTCCCGACGACTTCGCCAACGCCTTCCAGGTGACGCGCCATCTGATTGCTCAGGGGGCCACGCGCATCGCGCACATCACCGGCGAGAGCTGGATGGAAGCCACCCGCCAGCGTAAGGCGGGCTACCAGGCCGCGCTCGAACAGGCCGGGCTGTCGTTCGACGAGAGCCTGGTGCGCCCGACCAACTGGCAGTTCAGCGAGTCCTTCACCGCCACCGAGTCCCTGCTGGCTTTGCCGGAACGCCCGGACGCGATCTTCTGCGCCAGCGACTGGCTGGCGATTGGCTGCTATCAGGCGCTGGCGGTGAACAACGTGCAGATCCCGCAGGACATGCTGCTGGCGGGCTACGACGATCAGAAGATTTCCGAACAGCTGACTCCGGCGCTGACCAGTATTCAGCTGCCTTATAGCGAGCTGGGGCGGTTAGCCGTGGAGTATCTGTGCAATCAGGAAGATGCGGCGACGCATGTGACGCTGGCGGGAAGGTTGCGGGTGAGGAGATCGAGTGAGAGGGAATGATGGGGGATATTGAGGTGTAAATGCATCTTCCCCCTCAAATCACATCATGCTGTCTGCCGTTCATTCCATGCATCATGCGCTAACAGATTACCGTCCTTATACAGATGCGTAATTTTCTCGTAATTCAACGCAACATCTTCCATATGACCCGTACCTGGACAGCCTCGCGTATCATGCATGATAGGGCTGACAGAGATCACTTTCACACCCTCCAGGGTAATCCGGTAGTACTCCACCTCCTGGCCCGCATCGTTGATGTGGTAGAACCTGAATTCAGCCGATTTGAACGTCTGGCCGGTTGCCGCTGCTTTGAAGAGATACGGAGAAGCACTCTCGAGCTCTCTAGTGAACTGAAAGGGTGAGTGTTGGCGAGTTCCCGTTACCTTTCCCGTTGATGAATCGGTTGGAATACTTAAATTATGATGCAATCCTCTTAGTTCTATACTGCCCTCCCGGTCCCTGACATCGGAAGAACCTCTAATTACCGCACCGCCGTCATCGGTTAAAAATAAGTGAACAGGTACAGCCATTTTATGCTCCTTGCGTGAGATTAGTCATATAACCATTTGCCAGCTTTTGCTGATTCAATCAGCATTCCAATTGTGAAATCTGGGACGGGTATTGGGGGAAATTTTTTAAAAGGATTCCACGAGAAAGATTCATCTGGGTAGTATGTTTTAATATTGAAATTACCTTTATCCACCTGAAAATCTCTAAAAAACTCATCCATAAGATCTTCTACCTCTCCAACATCAAGATGCATATCAGTATCAAGGTCCGTGTCTGCATTTAACAGTTGCTGTTTTTTTTCATTATTAAAAAGCCATACACCATTATAGCGTCTGACTAATGCATAAATGCGCTGTTCAATGTCATTCACCATAATTTATCATTACCTCTCGCGATCCGATAATAGTCCCGTACGGAACAATATGTGATTTGTACGACATCACTTGCTAAGATCACATAGCCGACAAGAGGAATGGTTCGACCGACAAAAGTGCCTATTTTCGCTACCATTCTGCGCTCTGCCGTCCAGGGCGTATACCCACCTACCCATGTAGGTAATTTTATACCTAAAGGAAACTTAGCCGTTTTAAAAAATCGTCTCATTGCTTTAGAAGCCCGAGACGTACCCGCTTTGGCTCCCTTTGGTTTTTGTCTGGTTTTCTGATTATTAAAACCAGTATAGAAAGCGACTATCGCGCCAACATCTTCAATACCAAAATGATCAGCGGTAGTCTCACAAAAAATCATAAAAAAAAGTTCACCTGCCGTTAGATTGGATCTCCCTGCATAAAAATAAGTTCCATTTAGTTCTTCAACTGTATCCATTGCAAGTCCATTTTTTATTTAAAATTTAACAATCACAAAACGGAATTCAAATGCATTCTGAGAACCACCCCATAATTTGTAAAACACTCAGCGAACGGTTTTCAAAAGAAAAAACATCAGTTAAACAGCAATATACAGAATAAAATATTCACCATGTATATATATTCGAAAGAGTCCAAAACACTCTTATTATGTTTTATATTCATGTGGACTTTATTCTATTTACTGATTAAATTTACAGGTGTATTTAACGCGATGCGGACATGCGCCAACACGTCCGCACCGCTAATCACAATCACTATTAACAGAGAATAGTAACCATGACTAACGTCGATTGTATTGCAGATTCATTTGAACCAGAAGTGTTCCCCGCCGATAACCGCATGTTCACCGTAAGTTATGCGAGCCGTTTTCACGATCACGCCCGTATGCCAGCCTTTATCATGAAGGGCTACTGGCTGGACGAAGCCGGATTCAGCACCGGCACCAAAGTGGACGTGAAGATTATGAAAGGCTGCATGATCCTGACCGCACGGGAGCCAGAACCGGAAGAAACGGAGATGGAGAAGCTGGTGCGCGATGTGAGTAAGCTTTCAGCGCGCAAGCAGAAGCAGGTGGTGGAGTTTGTCGGTGTGATATCGGCGAAGGGTTCGAAAGGCTGAAAAATCAATTGAGTGGGGAAGGCGCCGATGGGCGCCTTTTTTGTTGGTTGTGAGATGTGGGTGGTTGATTGGGAGGGGTTTTGCGAGCATCATCGCAATTATTTAGCTTATTTCGTAACGCGATGACTCCCAGTAAAACCCTCGAACAGGCAATTGCCGACATCAATATCTGGCTCAAAGGCGGTGAACGTGCGCCGCATAAACCGCTATTGCTCTTATATGTCCTGGCAAACTATCAGCGCGGCCACGCTCGAATGTTCGACTATGGTTCGGAAGTGCGCGAGCAGCTCCACAGTCTTCTGGAACGTTTTGGCCCACAACGCGCTCAGTACCGCCCCGACATGCCTTTCTGGCGTCTCAAAGGCGACGGCTTTTGGGAGTTGCAAAATGATGAACATTGCTCGACGACCGGCAGTAAACAGCCACCCGCCGGGGAACTGGTGAAGTACAACGTCGCTGGCGGTTTCGATGAAGAACACTATTCACGCCTGACGAAAAACAAAAATCTTATCGGCTCTCTGGCGCAGCAAATCCTGGAAGCCCACTTCCCCGAAAGTACCCAGGAAGAAATTGCCGACGAGATGGGCTTTGATATCCAGCAGATCCGCAAAGTTCGCGATCCCCTCTTCCGTCAGCAGGTGCTCCGCGCCTACAACTACGAATGCGCGATCTGCGGATTCAATATGCGCCATGACAATGCCTCCGTCGGCCTCGAAGCCGCACATATCAAATGGAAACAACATGGTGGACCCTGTGAAATCCCGAACGGACTAGCGCTGTGCGCGATACACCATAAGGCGTTTGATAAGGGATCGATTGGGCTGGATGAGAATATGCAGGTGCTGGTGTCTGAGGCGGTGAATGGAAGCGGGATTGTGGGACGGTTGTTCTGGGATTTTGCCGGGAAGCAGATTGCGTTGCCGATGGTGAAAGGGAATTATCCGCGGGAAGGGTTTGTGGAGTGGCATCGGAGGGAGGTGTTTAGGGGATGAGGGCGAAGGCCGGACTCGCATAACTCAATCAACCGCCTGATTTCAATATGTTTTATTTTTAACACTTAGAACTTATACCCGCACTTGTACCCACAAGTTAAAATCCGTATAAAAAATAGACGTTACTTGCGTGTATAAAGCCATGTCAGTAGAACACCTATATAACCTTATAATTCAAGATGTAGGTAGGCAGAACTGCTTTCCTCAAGGGCAACAACTGAACAAATCACCTGAGAGGTAGTTGGTGAGCCATGACCCAAAACGGAGTCATAAACTAAACCATATGTCAAACTTTGGATGGACATTAGAATATGGAAAATAACAGAATCAACAAACGCTTTATAAAACTACGTGCTTGGTTTTTAACACTCCTTACACCTGCGTTCGCATCAACTTCTATTGCAGCATTGTTTGTATGGTCGCATCTTGCGCGTATTGGACAAACAGGACTTTTTTTTGACAGTATCTCTTTTTCATCATTGTTCAGTTATCTGATGGTGTTTGCCAGTGTCAGCATGCTGCTTTTTTGCATCGTATTATTTATGCCCTCGCTACTGACGGGACTCTTTATTTCCAACTATCAGGGGGAAAGTAGTTTACGGAATGAGCTGACAGAGAACAATATCAAAATCGTTCTGCTGACCTCGCTATTGTCAACACTGATATTTTTTGGCTATTTTTTCCTCATACACCACGCAGGAAAAGAAGAGGCACAGAATGTGTCTCTTCAGTTAGGTACTATCTGGCTATGCAGCTTTGTACTTTCTCTGTGGTTCAACGGCCCTATTACCTATAGACAGATAAGCGCAGCAGGTAAGTGGAAGAAGATCAAAAAGATTCTTTCTATGCATGTTTTACAGCCAATGCTCTTCTCCCTGACTGCATGCATATATATTTTTCCTCTTGAGTTATTTCTTCGTACATTGGAGTTTCCGGACGGAACAAACGAGATGTGGCAGGCGTTGAGTGTTATAGCGCTATCTATTTTTCTGATTATTTTTTCACTTATTCCCGGCGTTGTTTTCCTCAGGTTAAGAACCCGCACCAGCTTGTTAAATCAGGTGACTGTAACTGGTGGAATCATGGCTGGAATACTATTCATCATTTTTACGTTTGTGCATATGGTACCAGCTCTAATACTAACGATGTTCCTTAAAACATCAGGAATAATGGACCTGACTCCTCATATTTATGGAGTACCAACTGCCTCATATCCTGCTGAATATTTTAGAGACTCAGCCTGGCAGGGCGTACGCTCTTCAGATGAAAAATACTATTTACTTAAGGCAGTAAAAATTTATTCACTCGGTGATATACGCCTTATCTGTCCACTAAATATCATTCAATCATACAAAGACAGTCTTCAATACCAACTATTGGATACCGACTATGATGATAGCGTTCGTGGCAAACTTCAGGATGCAGTTTCTCAATGCCGTAGGGTAAAGAGTCAGGAACTGCTGACACTTGAAAAATTACCACAAGTGGAAACCAAAAAGTAAACTAGCAAGAAATGCGCAGCGATGTCCACTTAAGCAAAAAGTGAACATCGCAGTGGTGTTGGGAGGGGATTACCCATTAATGATATGGCTAACCGTGGGAAAGAGAATAACACGGATTTTAAATCAAGTTTTTCCCATCAGAAAAACGCAGGCTAGAACTTTGCAAACTGTCACCAATGAAAAATGGCACAACCCATAAACGCAGTGGGTTTTCCTTTTGATGGCTGAATTCATAGGGATGAGGTAATGGCTGACTAAAACCCTCATGCGAAGGATAAATCAGCAGCATATCCCCTATTCCCTCCTGATAATTCACACCGTAGGCTAGCATCTGGTAGAGGTCAGCCTGCGACTGTTCGAGTGTCGCCTTTCCGCTCTCTACCATTTTCCATTTAACATCACAAATCATCGGCTGATCCCAATTATCACCACGAGGCCGTAGATGGATATCGGGTCTAAGCTTAAATAACCCTTTGCCATTGAGACGAACCAAGGTGTGTGAATCCACCTGCGCCTCCACATGCCAGTTATCGTTATAACGATGACGCATCCATGCAGTTACAAAAGATTCGAACACAGCTTCCATTGGAAAGAGCAATGAAATGGCGTTGGCATCTCCCTGCATGCAATGGGGAGACTGTCCCATCAAAATCAGCCGTGCCCATGCCAAGGCAAGTTCATAGTGACGCATATGTCTGTCGAGACGTACCTGGTCGAAGGCCATGCAAACATCACCAACAGGCGCAATATCGTCAAAGTGCACCTGTAAAGAGTTAACTTGTATTAGTAGCTGCGGGTTGCTGATCTGACGACGGATCTTATCGATGGCTGTTTTCAGTATCCGGTTTTCCGGACGTTCGGCGCTGTAATCGTCAAACTCCACCTGAAAGCGATCCCGACGCACGCAGTTTTTGCTTAATTGAGCGGAGACCCTTAGCTTCCCTTTCATCCACGGCAGATTGTCCTGCTGACGTATGTAATCACGCTTTAGACCCTGGCGCACAATCTGCTGTACGCTATCGATAAACTGCTGAATAAATACATCCATCAGCGGCATCTTCGAGGTTCGGACTCTGGATGCTGAAGTAGCAATATGGCGAAAAGATTTTAACGTGCGTAGCATCATCAAAAGCTGCTGACGTGCAATATCAATGTTGTCTTCACGCCGTCCCGTTTTTGGCAATACTTCAATAAACGCATTACCCGGAAGAGAGATAACACCAGCATAATTTTTTACTTGAAGCGTTTTTACACTACCCCGACTGCGCAGGGTTAGCAGACGATGAGTGTTATCCGCATCATCTTTTAGACAACGTTGTTCAAGCCACTCAAACAGCTTGCTGGGCAGAACGACCGCATTATTTATGCGGCCCCTATCTTTCTCGTCAACCAGGAGTCCGTATTCGAAGACGGTAAAGTTTTGACGAGACGTCATTCCCTGCTCCCAGGGTTACTATTATTTAGCGCATAAATTTGTTGCCAAGCGAGCGGATTATCCCAGACATCGTCGCTCTCAGAGGCCAGATGGAAACTGGCACCGATATCATGCAGATCTTCAGTTCCGCTATTGCCAAAAAGATCCGCAAACTGTTTCTGGTCTTTCACCTCACACACGAATTGTAGGTGCGGGTTTTCGCTTTTTTGATTGTCGCCCAGCACCATACGGATTTTTTGCCAGTCGTTGTAGAAGTACTCCTCCAGCAGTGGCAGCACCTTGTTTCGCATAATCCGCTTGAGCCTTTCAAATGCCAGCTCTTCGTCCTCTTTTACCTGAACAACTGGGATGAAAAAGGCATGGCCTAATGTATGTTCTCTATCGTACAGCACCTGAATGCGGTCATTCAAAGTCTGCAGAAGGCGTGGCAAATCAATCCCTTTGATTACCGTATCTTTCAAGACATCAATATCCGGCAGCATAGCTTCAAACTCAAATCTGCGGCGCAAGGCGGTATCCAATGCCGTGAGCGAACGATCGGCGGTATTCATGGTGCCAATTAAATAGAGATTATTCGGCACGCTAAATGGGGTGGAAGAATAAGGAAGCATTACGCTAAGAGCCTCCGGTTCTCCGGCACGTTTAGAGGTTTCTATCAGGGTGATCAGTTCGCCGAAGATTTTGGAGATATTGCCACGATTAATTTCGTCAATAATCATAACGTAGTTTTGACGTTTTTCAGATACAGAATCCTGTGGGTTGGAAGGCAAACCTTCCTGTTTAATCAGGTAATTAAGGATACTACGTACATATGACGGATTATGTACCTTTGCCTGAGGGTTTTGGTAAACCAGACTGATATTCTTGAGGTAAGCATTGTAACCCTGCCCTAAATCCTCTTTTTTCGATTGCGACGGGAAGATACCAAAGGTGGTCTGGCTCTTGTAAGCCAGTTGGAAAGCTTTGCCCTGCAGCGTTTCAAGAGTAATGCTTCCACTTTCAGATAGACGTTCTTGTAGGCGGGCAAGTGCCTCGTCAAGCTTCTGCTGAACACCTGCGTGGCCAAAAGCAGCATCTTCACAAATTTGCTTAAAAATGCCCGCTTTGATTTCGTAGCGCACATTACCATCGTCGGTGGTCTCTGCTCTTAGCCCTTCGATGAACTCTTCATAGCCAAAACTCTGATGGAAGGTGATAAAGCGCACCCGCTTTTCATCAATCAGGCTGTCATAAATCTTTTTCAGCTCACGGCGTTTTTCGTGCTCCTCTTTACCTTCCTGAAGCGAGTAGGCTGCCGGTTCGCAAGCGCGTACGGCCAGATCGATTGTGCGGTAAGTTTTACCAGTGCCTGGCGGGCCATAGAGGATAGTATTTTTTGGCAGTTGCGGGGTGGTAACTTCCTCGTCTTGATCGTCTTCCGGCAAGGTAGTCTCGTTACCAATTAATCCAATATCGTTCTTCTTCTGAATAACCTGCGTATAGAGATGCCAGAGCGACATATTCAGCTCGATAGGATCGACATCATCACCTAGTGCGCGGTGCAATGCTTTCTTGAGATCAAGATTGCGAGCGAACCACTCCTGATCCTCTGAAAGGCCAAGTTGAAAATGGTTATTACAGTAGTTGTAACTGCTGAAAAAATTGCTGATATTCACGACGTTGGTAATTTTAGACGGGTAGAGTGCGGCAAAGGCGCGATGGCATAGAGCCCAGTAAACCTTGTTCAATACTCCGTCCGTTTTAAGTTTAATAAGGCGCTTAATCACCCGGTCGTAATTCTCCTGCGTACATTCTTCTGCCATTAGACGGGTTAGAGCGAGCAGCTGTTTTTGCGCCGTTTCGAATTCAAACTGGGACATTCCACCCTGTCTGAGGCTGGAGATTCCATTGCTGCGTTCGTACCAAATCTGTCGAATTGTATCCGTAGAGAAGTTGGGTTTTTCGGCTTGGATCTGTTCTACGAGCTGACGATAGTGCTTGCCCCAGTTTGGGTTGTATTGATTGTTTTTTGCGATATGAGAACGAAAGAAAGGGGCTAATGTAGAGGAATCCTGAACCATCACATACTCCGTGTGTAAGGTGATTTAAAAGTGGAATACTCACATCTTATCGGATTAATCTTAATTTCGTCACTACCTGTTCAAGCAAGGTATTAAGAAATTTAGTTAAATATGATTTATAACAAATTCAGTTAATTACTATAAAAAATGCCCAATTTGGTATCCAATGGCTTTAAAGATCACTGCTGCTAACCGGATACGGCATCAAGTTGATATATGAGTTTTTTATGCTGCACCAAGGCTGCAGCATCGCGGCCAGTGCCTACTCGTTCAATACTTGTCGTGCGGATGAGTTCATTGTGTTCCGTAATACGTCGGGTTCTATTTGCATCTTTAATTTTCCATAAAAGTACGCACGCCTACCGGGAATAGCAGGCGTGCAACATTGGAAGGTACAGAGGTAAAAAACAGAAGTGAGGCTCGGGCAATTTAAGTATTCATTAATCCGGTAGCTCGCCTTGCTCTGAGAATATCGGTAGCGGTCAGGAATGGTGTCTGCTCCTGCCAGGTGAATCCCTTGCGGTCGGTGCGTACCAGTTCATAGCGTTCTACCAGGAAATTCACCGCGTCGGCCAATGTTATTCCCGCTTCGATATGTTCCTGAATGGCCGCGTCCTCATGGAATGGCGTGTCGTTGAGTGTCAGGCCGTAATGCTGCTCCAGCAGATACGTTAGCAATTGCTGCCAGACCTGCACGGGCGACAGGCGTGACGAAACCGGCATCGTGGCCGGTACAGTTGAGATTTGCATATGTTGAGTCTCTTAAATAAAGGAACGGAAGATTTGATTGCTTACAAAGCTAAGACGATGCGGAGGTTCAGTCTTTAACCTGATTTGAGGGATAAATTGCGGTATACACATACCCATGACTGCCCAGCGTATCGGCTTCACAGGTCAGCCCGTTACGGTACAGTGTGACACAGTGCGCGTACCGGGAATTCAGCTCACAGGAGAGCAGCATCAGCTCCAGATGTGCGACAAAATGTGGGAAGGCTTCATCCAGATGTCGGGCCTGCATCTCGCTGAATGAGCCGGTGAAACCAGCACGATCTGCCAGAAAATACAGACGATGACCTTCCTGTACCAGTCGGGCTCCGAAACACGGTGTGATATCTCGTTTAAGCCCCCAGGTTTGGGTAGCGTCTTTGTTCATAATTTTATTCCTGTTAAAGAAGACCATGTTCGGCGAATGAGAATATTTGCCTGCCGCCGACAATCAGGTGGTCGGGGACCCGGATCTCCACCAGCATGAGCGCCTGTACCAGTCGTTGGGTGATGGCTTTGTCTGCCTGGCTCGGAGCAACCTCCCCTGAGGGGTGGTTATGGGCAAATATCACTGCTGCCGCGTTAAAGTACAGGGCGCGTTTCACCACCTCGCGAGGATGAACTTCAGTGTGACTGATGGTGCCGGTAAAAAGCGTTTCATGGGCAAGCAGTTGGTTCTGGTTATTGAGATACAGCACGACAAATTCTTCCCGCTCAAGGGTTCCCAACTTCAGCCTGAGCCAGTCGCGAGCAGCCTGCGTGGAAGTAAACGCCACACCCGGTTCGCGCAGGTGCTGGTCAAGCAGACTCAGGGCTCGTTTGATGGTGCGCAGTGAGGTCAATGGCAGTTCCGGTGTAAAGAGAGTCAGTTGTTTCTCCATGACAAAACTCCTTAATCAATGATGGCAAGAATGGCATGGGATTCAGGGTGCTGCAGAGCGTAATCTCGCAGTCGGTAATAATGCTCTGTCATGGCATCGCACTCAGTACGACAGGCGTGATGGCTGTACTCAATCAGACACACGGCAATGCCAGCGGCTTCCGCACTCATTTCTGCGCCATTGCCGTTCATGTTGTTGGACAAATTCCATATCTCATCGCTGCCAACATCCGGTGCCATAAAAGCACCACCATTGCTCAGCGTGTAAAAACTCCAGATCCCGCCACAGTAATCCGTACAGAAGCGGTCCATCCAGGCGAAGATGCGAGGCTCTAAGGTTGTCCACTGTGGGATCGAGCCAAAGTGTTGTGGCCAGAAACCGATGCGCTGCTCATCGGGTAGCGGCGTGGCGGTGAGAATTAGCTGTGGCTCGTTAGCTGGGGTAAAGGTGTGCATATTCATAGTGTTCTCCGGGAATAAAAACGCCAGCATGTCTGGCTGGCGTGATGGGAAATAATTAATGTGCGTGCTGCGTGCTCACGGGTTTTGCGTGAGAAATTAATGTGCTGATGTCTCCTTCAGAATGCCGCACTGTCGGATATACGGGTTAAGTCCGGCTCCGGCGTCTGGTTCAAAATTCCATGCCCGCCTGGCCATCCGGCCTTCGCGGTCACGAACGACCAGGCGAAAATGGCTGTGCTGGTCATCTTCAATGGTGATATTGCGATACGTTGCCGTGACAACTTCCGCCTGTGCCCGGGTGAAAGGACCCGGTGGCAGTAACACTGACTGGAACATTTCAGGCTCCTGATAAAAGAAAACCCCGGCAGCCTGGTGGCTGTCGGGGTTGGATTGCATGTCGAAATGAATGTATCAGTCGTTAGTGCAGTCCGCTAACGTTGGCAGGACCTTTTGTGCATTCTGCACATCAGGGTTAAACGTTCCAACTTTCCGGTCATTGACGTAGACCTCGAACTGCGAGGCCTTGCGAATATCCATGATGAAGCCGTACCAGGCGTTATCCCCGTTACGCCAGCCAAGGCTGGACGGAATGGCGTATTGCTGATGGTTCATCACCACCGTGATGTCGGTACCGTCATCATGCGAACTGACCGTTTTGTCTCCCGCGAGGGTAAGAAAAACCGAGTGCTGGTAGATACCGTTCTGGTCCGGATTTTCCGTACAGTTGATGGTAAATATCTTACCGCTGGCGTCCGTCACGTTGTATTCCGCATTGCCCTGACCGTACCCCTGCTGCCAGAGTCCGGGAACCGCAGAAGCATTAAAGCTCACGAGCAGTACGCCTGCCAGCGCAAACCGGCTGAGTGAACGTGTTTTCATTTCTTCCTCCTTTATCTTTGTTTTTATTCCTGATTATCAGGATTTGACGGTATCAGCAGCCGCCCCATCAGTTTGCCGTCATGGGAGTATTCGAAGTATTTTTCCTTCGTATATGGGTCCGTGACCTCGTGGTATTCCAGTTTGATGTTGTCAGCAATACACATCGCATTCATCAGCGGCTGCACGGTTTTTTCCTCCATATCCACCAGATAGTAATAACTGCCGCCCTCGCAACCTTCCGGCGACTGGCGGGTACGTAAGACCTGCAGGGTGAGACCGGTGGAGAAGCCAATCTGTGTCCATTCCTCACTGACATCATCCTGGCGGCTGGCCACGTCTCTGAAGCGCGGAGGCGTGAGGTCTTTGAATTTGCTGATGGCTTTCAGGTCATCACTCCTGTCATCGCAGGCGCTCAGCAACAGGGTGGTGGCAACCAGTGCCAGCAGAGGAAATGTTTTACGTTTCATTATTTTTTTTCTGAAATCAGACGAACGACTTTGGCAAAGACATAAATCCCCACGAAAATGCCTACCGGAACACCGACGAATGGCGTCAGCGCAACACTGGCGGCACCGGCTGCGCCACCGCCCGTCAGCAGTGCGGCAACGGTACCAAGTGTCAGGGCCGTGAGGCTGTCGGACACCCCGGTTTTGTTCAGAATGATGACGATGACAACAATGGCGATAATGGCAATAACGGGCATAGGGCTCCTCCTTGTTGCCGGGTTGATAACAAAACCTGCACTATTCCGGTGGGTTGTCAGCCGGAACAAACGCAAGCAGTGACTGCTGGATAAAGCGAAAATGGGGTAAGGCCTGAATGAACACCGGGTCTTCTGCCAGGCGGCACAGACTGTCATTACGGCGGAACGTCTCCTGCAGGGGCTGAACCAGATGGATTTCATCCAGGGTGAATACGGCGATATGTCCGCCGTGCTCACCCACCAGGTACCAGGCCTGCTGGTGGATGAGCAACCGACAGGGAGCCAGTCGCTCACAGCGCTGTCCATCCGAAATCAGCATCACCCGCCTGCGCCCGGTAATAGCCTGAATCAACCGCCAGAAAGACAATGAGCCAGACGGTGAAGGGAGCGGATTGGCGGGCGATATCACGCAGGGAGACTCGTCACACATCAGCAGTGCGTTCACCAGGCGTCGGTCAAGGCCAGGAAAAAGCCCGGCCAGCCCGCTCCGGTGGGCAAAGATAAGCACATCTGGCACCATCTGCATCTCACTGCCAGCAGTACGTAAGCGGCAGTAGCCGGACTGATATTCCAGGTCCAGATACATCAGCCGCTCACGAAAATCCCGCCGCAGTGTGCGCACCGACACGCTAAACTCAGCGGCCAGTTTGCGTACGCTCAGCGTTTCCCCCGCCACCAGACGGCTGATTATCAGTGACAGCCTGACAGCCAGCCGGTCATGCCGGCGTTCTGCCTGTGTCATGAATGGTTCTCCGTGAAAGTTAACTGACTGAAAATGATGTGAATACTTTAAAGAGGGGTGCGGACAGGGTATGGACACTGCAGAAACTATTTTTCATTTCTGCAAAAGTCAGATGTGGTGGGGGTTACAGGTCATCTTCGAGGGAGTGAGATCTGTCAGTACGTTGAAATGCGGACAGGTGGTGTCCGATATTAACAACATGGCAACAAAGGTAATGACTACTGCAGTTGTGTAAGCAATGTTTCCGCCATCACCCACAGTGCCCGGTTAAGCTTCACATCCCCGTCAATGCCACGTACGGCACGGGTGTGCGTCCGCCCGCCTTTAACATTACGACCACTGAGTCCGCCCTTAATCAAGTTTTCCTGCACGCGCTGATAGGTAGTCCACAGGTCATTGCTCTCATCCTGCCAGCGGCGCGGGGAGAGTATCTGCGATTCGGTCACGGGCTGGTGGTCCTCACCAAAGCGGTAGGTGAACGCAGCCTTTGCCAGTGCCTGCTGCGCGGGAGGCGGCAACAGCAGAGACTGCATGGCATCCCGCTTTTCTTCCACCCGGTCAAAAATCCCCAGCACCTCATACGCTCCCTCAATCACCTGACTCACCACATCGCCTTTATGTGGTACCCGCACCTCACCAAACGACTCGCCGCAGACGAGGCCGTTCTGACACACGGCACGGAATAACCCCGGCAGCATCTGATACGAACTGGTGCCATCGTGAGAGTTGAGCAGGATAATTTCCGGTACCTGCTTACCGGTAATCTGTCCTTCCCGACGCAGGCGAAGCATATGCTTTGTATGCTCCCGACGGCCGGGGTCACGCACCCGGGTCTGACAGGCAAAGAACGGCTGAAAGCCTTCCCGCTGCAGGCTATCGAGAAGGGAGATTGTCGGTATGTACGTGTATCGCTCACTGCGGGATTCGTGTTTGTCCTCGCTGAATACGCTGGGCACCACCCGAAATAACTCTTCACGGGTTAACGGACGGTCACGACGGATAAGGTTTGCTGCACCAAAGCGCGAAGCCAGACGGGTCATAGTTAAACTCCTCATTGCTGGAAAAATAGATACAGGAAAACCCCGTCGCATAAGCGACAGGGCTTGGGGAATCACAGGAAGGGTTAAATACTCAGAAGAAGAAATCCCAGACGGCGCGGGCCACGGACACCACTGTGGTGCGTACGGCCTGAATGATGGCACGCACCGGGGCGGGTATCAGGGGAAAAGCGATGACTGTATCAAGCACTACACCAACGGTTTCACCGAAATCGTCTCGGGCCTGCTCTTTTACCTGTTCAGTACGAAAGGGGCATTGTAGTTGCGCCACAACCGGGCTGCTGGCCTCGCGTGGCAGGCACTTAATCATCTGCTCTGCCATCACCCGTACTCTCCACTGCAGACGGACCGATATGGCACACACCGGATGCACGGGCTGGAACAGTTCGTGCAGCAGGCAGATTTTACGGCTGATATTTTGTTTCTGCTCTGTGGACAATTTATCTCCACCGCTGCCAGGCTCGGCTTTGTCCGACTGACTGATTACGAACAGCACCTTGTGCCGGTATGCTTCACCAATCACCTGCTGGTAAAAATGCTCATCCGTTACCAGTGCCCGGTCATCGGCCTTAATCAGCCACAGCACCAGGTCAAGCCGGGGAAGCTGGCCCCGATACAGCGCAGCATATTCGTTATCACGAGCACCACTTTCGCCTACACCGGGCAGGTCCACGATGGTCATAAAGCGCTCACCGACTTGCAGACGAAATCGCAAAGGATCACGGGTGCAGGCCGCCACATCGCTGACCGGTGATATACTCCCGGCAAACAAGGCATTACACAGGCTACTCTTCCCCGCCCCGGTTTTACCCATAATGCCGATCACTGGCTCATAATGGGTTAACTGATTAATCTGCTGCAATATACGTTCAGACACCCATTGCGGTAGGCCGGAAAGCGAATGGTTTAGTGGCTGTAAACCTCGTGGGTTATTCATGATTACTCCTGCAATAAATAAAACTAAAACGGCAGAACCGTGAAGTTCTGCCGTTATGCTGGTATGTTCATGAAAATGATATATATCTCAAAAAAAATTGGAATACGCTTAAATAGTATCACTTCCAACAATCGTAGGGATAGTTGACTATTGACTCAGATGGATATAACTGTTCTGTAGACGCTTTATTTATTTGTAAAGCAGCAATGAATATATAACCGTCTCTAAACCTCACAACAGGAACCCAAGAAAGATATGCCGCACTTAAGTGTTTTTTCTTTTTTTGCATGTATTCAGCAATTCCGTCATTGCAGAAATCGACAAGCTTCACATAGCACAAGGAATGCAAATCAAATAAATATTCATCAACTATAAATTCGGGTATTTCAATCTGTATTAATTCATATTTAAAATTTCTCCCGAGATTATTCTCGACGCATAAATATACATGTCGAACATCACCTTTTGATTCTGGCTCGAACAATTCAATATGGCCGCTTACTTTTTGACAAAACTCCTTTCGATATCCCTCCCACTCTTGACGAGGAGGCAGTGAAAACTCCATGACTGGTTTTGGAGAAATACTAAAAATGAGTTTTTTTGAAAGTAAATGCAAATGTTTTAATGTAATTTCGTCCTTTGTATTTTGGGTTTCGAAGTGACGAACCTCATGATAAAACAAGCTAAAAAGCCTACTTTCAACCTCCTGAGTAATTCTATTCTGATATGTCACAAAATCAAGAATAGGTGCAGTGGAACGTAATAACTCACATATTACTTTCGAACGTGACGTGCCATTGGATTCGGCATACCTGTCGATTGAATCAATCGTTAAATTATCATCGGTGTTAAATGTTATTCTCTTTATCATAACTGTTATGCATTTTATTGATTATGCATAACAACCTATCACGAAGGCCCGTAAAGCGCCAGATCGCACTGCAATACTTCAGATTTCGCGCACACATTTTTTCCTGTGTAAGGCCACCATACGAACCTGCGATAGAATCCTTGAAACCATCAGTTCTTACTGATTTAAGGTTAATTAGTATTATCACCCGGAGTTAACCATCCCCTTCCTGTAATCAATACTCATACCTGTATAAAAAATACATCACACATCTATCTATTGAACCCCGTTTAGTTTGAGGATAGATCATGAAAGAACCCTACAATGCTAACCCTAATTACCCTATGCATCGTTTACTTCTCGAAGATATAAACCACCACCTGGATGAAATGTTTGAGCGTTATTCCCGCTTACTGGCTTTTCGTATGGATTTTGGCTGGAAACAAGGAAGTGAACGCTCGCAGCGTAATCTCATGGATGAGATGGAGGGCGAGATACAGCACCTGATGGACGTGGTAATTGGCCGAAAGATGGTTATTGGGTACTACTGGGTAATTGAATACAGACAACGTAAGGGGCTACATGTACATGCCATGATTTATCTTGATGGGCAGAAGCATCGGAAATGTTATCCGACCTCGCGTGCGATAGGTGAAGAATGGCGCAGCTTAACAGACGATGAAGGTCTCTTTCATCTGTGTTCCAAGAAAAAGCATTTCGTTGCAAGCTCGGGAACAATAGTGGATCACCGCAATAGGCAAGCAGTTGATGAACTACGTTACGTAATCAGTTATTTAGCCAAATCTGAGCAAAAGTCACGAGGGGTTATTGCAGGTATGAATGCTATACCTCCCCGCAGCCGTAGAGGCAGGCCCAGGAATGAATAGCGACAAGTAAATATTGAGCCGAAGTTTTTTACAACAAAAGCCATTGATGTGGAGGAGCTGGCAGTAACCATCAGTTTACTAACGGCTCCGGTTATTCATCCTTAACCGGAACACATCATCATGTATACAAAACCTGCATTACTTGAAGATCAATTCATTGATATGAAATTCATCACCAAATTTACTGGCCTCAGCGATAAATGGTTCTATAAGCTGATACAGGATGGATTATTCCCTAAACCCATTAAACTGGGCAGGGCATCCCGTTGGTTAAAAAGCGATGTGGAAGAATGGTTATATTACCGCATTTACGAATCCCGCAAATAATAATTCCATAAGACCTTTTTTCAATGTCCCTTAATGATTATTTCTAGAGGGAATGTCATGCCATAAAGACCCAATGAAACCTACGCCCCCACAATCGCCATAATGCTGTTTACGATGCACATGTCGCAAATACACGGACTTCCGGTTATGTTCATGTGTAGGTAAAGTAACTTTTACAAGTACTTAAAAATTGTTGGTTATCGAGGCGGCCGCTGGGTCGTTTGCTCATAGGCGGTTAACCGAGCATGTTCTTCAACAATCGGATGAAGCAACCTATCAATATGTAAGATGTAAGCATTGCTCTGCATCAAGCCAAAGAAACCGGGCAACTTAAGCGTATGTATTAGAGTTTGAGAAATTGCATCTTTGCCGCTTTTTGCCCGATGTAGTAGCACGCTGCTTAGGGAAAGCTGGCTGGGGTGAACTTGAAATAAACTATCGCTGAAATAGCTACAGAGAGGACTCAAATTGTTTGTTGAATCAGAGCCCATTAATCCTGAGGTGGCAATCAGTTACACATGAAACGTCATGCCAAACCTCAATCTGATAAATCAGCTATGCAGGTACTTCTTGAAGTTCTCCGCCTGCTCCAGCACACTCTTGTAGACCTCATCGTTGGCCACAGGAGGGAAGCCATAGCGGTGTAGAAGCAGGATAAGATCTACTTTTAGCTTAGCCTTAATGTCGTCGCGGTTGCTCCAGTCGGGGTACTGGGCACTGTCATCGACAATCACCTTCATCTCTTTTGCCAATTCCAACATCTTATCCTCGTCATAGGTGAAATCATATTTCTCACACATATGCGCCAGGATATCGAGAAATGCCTTTTCTTCCATGTCGATACCGATATCGGCAAACGACATCATCTCAGTCTTAATGTCGTAGATCATGTCGGCCATCTGCTGGGTGAAAGTATCGAACTCTTCACCGTTGAGCACGTCATTCTCCTTACGCTGGTTGTACTGTTCAACCAGAGCCTGGAAACGTTTGGAGAAGTTGATCCCCTGAAGTTGGTTCACCTTTTGAAAATCGCTGATGGCTTTTGCTAACATTTTTTGCAGTAGTTGCATCCGGGTGTTGGGCAACTTGATCTTACCGATGCGAGCCATGTACTCGTCGTCAAAGATGTCGATGGTCTCGGCTTTGTCCTCACCTAAGGTGAAGATCTCTTCCACCCCTTCAGCCTTGAGCGCCTCGGCAATCATCTCACGCACTTTCTGATTCATCTGCGCAGTGTCCGGTGCATCGCCCTTAGTCAGCTTGTAGACGATAGAACGCACGGCCAGATAGAAATGAATTCGTTCACGCTCTTCCTGAGAGATCTCTTCACTGCCAACGCAAACGTCATAGGCAGCTTTGAGGCGTTTTACCAATCCCATAAAGCGAATCTCAATCTTCTTGGTCTGCAGGGCAAACTCGGCGGCCCGGTTGAGGCATTCCAGTTGTAGGGTCGGTGCACCAGAGAAGTAATCGTGACTATCGAACGTATAGAACACCTGAGCAAGCAGATGCAGGTGATTACGCACCTCAATCAGTGACTGTTGGACATCTTCAAAGTTAGATTTATCAGCTTTCGAGTACATGGCCAATGCCATGTTCATCCGGCTTTTAATGCCAATGTAATCGACTACCAACCCCTTTTCCTTACCCTCAAACCGGCGATTTACACGTGAGATAGTTTGGATCAGGTTGTGCTTTTGCAGCGGCTTATCGATGTAAATGGTATCTAGTTCAGGCACGTCAAAACCGGTCAGCCACATGTCCACCACAATGGCAATTTTGAAGTTGGACTTAGGGTTCTTGAACTGCTTGTCCAGCTCCCGGCGGTACTCCTTAGTACCGAGCAAATTATACATGGCCTCTTCATCATCCTGGCCTCGGGTCATTACCATGTTGACCAGAGGAAGACTCATCAACTCTTTTTTCTCTTGCTCGCTAAGGGTGACGCCATCAATAGCCTGTTTCGCCTCGAACCACTCGGGGCGCAGTAGCTTCAAACTCTTGTAGAAATCGTAGGCAATCTCGCGGCTGGCACAAACAAACATCGCCTTGCCTTTGATAGTCGAACCTTCCGTCACCCGTTTTTCGTAATGCTGGGTGAAATCCTTGGCCAATACTTCGATGCGATCCGGATCGCCCAAGATGGAGTTCATATTGGCCGTGGTTTTCTTGCTCTCTTCAATCTGGTGTTCACTGGCGCCCAACTTTTCGCATTCTTGGTAGTACTGCTCGATCTCTTCCAGCTTACTGTTATCAAGCACCACTTTGGCAGCTCGCCCTTCGTAGACAATCCGCACCGTGATTTCATCGTTAACCGATTCGGTCATCGTGTAGCTATCGATGGTGGGGCCGAACACATCCAGAGTGGCGTCGATAGGAGTGCCGGTAAAGCCAACATAGGTCGCGTTAGGCAGCGAGTCGTGTAGATACTTAGCAAAGCCGTAGGTCTTTTTGACCGTTCCGCTTTCAGCATCAATGCTGATCTTTAGGTCGAGGTTGATCTGGCTGCGGTGGGCTTCGTCAGAAATACAGATGATATTGCTGCGATTGGAGAGCAGTTGAATATCTTCAGTAAACTTGTGAATGGTGGTCAGGAATACCCCGCCGCTGGCGCATCCGGCCAGCTTGTCTCGCAGATCCTGACGGCTGGTGACTGGTTCAATCACCGCATCGCCGATAAAAGCGGTAGCATTGCAGAATTGCTTGGCGAGCTGCTCATCAAGATCGGTGCGGTCGGTAATCAGAACAATGGTCGGGCTGGCAAAATCGACGCTCTTCATCAGCAGGCGGGCCAAGAACTGCATGGTGTAGCTCTTGCCGCAGCCTGTGGCACCAAAGTAGGTTCCCCCTTTACCGGTGCCACCGATATTCTCGCCGTTGGCCGCTATCTGCTTGCGCTCTTTTTTGATGTTGTAGTAAAGCTTGCGGGCGGCGTAATACTGCGGGTAGCGACAGCAGATCTTCACTTCCTGTTTGCTGGTGTCTGGGAAGAAAACGAAATTCTTCAACACGTCCAGCAAACGGACCGGATGAAATAGCCCTTGGATCAGAGTGTAAAGACCGTTGATGCCATCTTGCTCGGTGGATTCATTACCGTTCACCTTGCGCCAAGCGTAGTAGAACTCGTAAGGGGCAAACAGGTTACCCAGCTTATTGTTCACCCCGTCGCTGAGAATACACAGGGCGTTATAGACAAACAGATTAGGAATATCGCGCTTATAGCGCACACAAAGTTGGCGCCAGGCGTCATAGGTGGTGGCCTCTTCTTCACGTACCGCCGACTTAAACTCGAAGACTACCAGCGGCAGGCCGTTCACATACAAGATGCCATCGGGGATACGTAGTTGCAGACCGCCGTCACGGGTCTGGCCTTCTATCTCCAGTTGATTAACCAACCGGTAGATATTATTGCCCACCTCGGCCATCTCTTCGCCATGCCCTGTAAATAAGCTGACTAACTGCTCTGACAAAGTGCGGGTATCCATCAGCTCGATATAGAGGTCTTTCTTATTACGATCTTCACGTTTAAGTAAAAAGCCGTTGCTGAGCCAGTGGCAGAAGGTTTTATT
Source organism: Lelliottia sp. 7254-16 (assembly GCF_002922995.1). Taxonomy (NCBI): domain Bacteria; kingdom Pseudomonadati; phylum Pseudomonadota; class Gammaproteobacteria; order Enterobacterales; family Enterobacteriaceae; genus Lelliottia; species Lelliottia sp. 7254-16. The sequence continues at coordinate 39,160 of NZ_PQVS01000015.1, read as the reverse complement.
GCTCTGGTAGAGATCGCTGGCAGGCAGCGTCTGCAGCTGATGGAGGATATGAGAAATCTCCCCTTCCGTGATCCCCTCTGCCTGATACTGGTTGGCCAGATACTGGCGCAGGTCATCCGTAATCAGCACCTCACTTTTCTCTTTGCGTGGCACATTACTACCGACAAAATGAGGGTAGCAGGGTTGGCCTTCCGCATTCGAGTGCTGTCCCAGTAGGGAGATAATGGCCTGTTCCAGCTTCGCTTCCGTGAAAATATGGCTCATGGCAATGGCTTCTTATTCGTGTTGTGGTCGGTATCGCCGATCAAGTAATAACCGCCTCACCATAAATAAACCGTGTGGCGGTAGGATGGTTTATGCCAATACGTCCTCTGCGGTATCGACCTCACTAACGCTAAGACGCAGCTCACCGGAGATTAGTTTGGGGAGCAGAGTGTCGCGGAGTTGATTCAAAGTAATATTTTCGTGATGTCGAGAATCAGCAGATGTATAAAAATCGTTCACTTTTTCGGAGAAAAATAGCCTCAAACTCAACGTAGGTACTACAAGATCCCACCCTAAAATGGCTTTCTTATCGCCCCTCGGCATCTTTGAGCCTTTTGAAGTAGCCATCATGAAGTCAAAAAATGTGTCCTGATACATCAAATTGAATAAATAGCTTTCGGTGCCTGAAACTTTAGCTTCGAATCCGAGGACATCATTTGAGTAACCGCCATTACCTTTCGCCAACCATATTTTTTTAAAATAAGGTCGAATGTTAGAAACAAGTACAGTTCCTGATGTATATGCAGGAACACTATTGACGGTTGGGAGCGATGTTGCAGGTTGTACACCTTTTCTATCGACGAGCATGTTTTCGGTCGATATATAATTATCAAGCGTTAATTCCGCAGTATTGACGCGCTCAGTCCTATAACGAGCTACATCCGAAATACATCCGTGCTTCCACCCCTCCGGCACCCACCCCCCCAAACCAAGTGAAGGTTCAGAACATTTCTCAAAAGCTGCAGGGAATAGCTGGCGGATATCTTCCGATAAGGGTTTGAAGTTTGCACTTCCTCGCTCCGCTTTACGGGCCTCAGCACGGCGCAGCAACTCATCAGAGAACTCTAAATCCTGCTCGAAAAAGCCTGCATCCAATGCGTTATCAACCACGGGATCAAAATCCACAAACCATGATTTAAACAGCGCTTGTGCCATTTGCTCTAGGGTTTGGTTGATTTGGCGGTTGAGGGTGATTTTGTCATCGAAACAATTCAGAAAGTTAGCAATTTTTTTTTGCTCTTCTACCGACGGAACTTTAAACCTCAAACGTTCTAACGTTTGGAGGTTAATATTATCCTGAACTGAACCAGTCGCTTGTCGCTGAATATCTTTCCTAAGTTGTCTAAATACATATTCAATGAAGTATACGTCTGCTTTATTTTTGTCAGCAATAAAACCGATAACGCTATCGGGGAAACAAGCCGGATATTGTAGTATGCCTGTCTCAGCTATATTAGCCGCGATTGTTATGCACATTGTATTTGCGGGCCAAAGCCTACTCTGTGCCAAGCCTGCATCAGAGTATGTTTGTTCATGAGAGGAAATCCGGCCCTCAGATGCTTTTACATCCCCTGTTTGAATGAAAGGGTATTTTCCACCATATAGATGCTCAGCATATCTAGGCCGATGCCTTGAGCGGCCACGAGCAACCTCACCTAAATCCGATAGTTTAACTTCTCGCCAACTATTACTCTCCATACCCCAACGCCTCCATATTGGCGCGGATCGCCTGATCCAGCGTTGCCGCTTCATCCAACTGGCGATAAAGCGTTTGGGTCAGCTCCTGCATCTTGGTTTCAAAAGCAATCCCATCATCCTCAATTTCAGCAGCCCCGACATAGCGACCCGGAGTCAGCACAAAGTCATTGGCTTTCATCTCATCAAGCGTCGCGACTTTGCAGAAACCAGCCTGATCCTGATATTGCTCGACACCGATCTCTTTAGCCTCGATGCGGCGCTTGAGCTCGCTTTCGCTACTGCGCCAGGCGTGGAAAGTGTCGGCTATGGTGGCAATATCCTCTTTAGTCAGCTCTTTTTGGGTACGGCTCACCATAGTGCCAAGATTGCGGGCATCGATAAACAGAGTCTCACCACGGCGATCGCGGTAGCCATATTGAGGATTGACTTGTTTACTTTTGCTGATAAACCACAGGCAAACCGGGATCTGGGTGGTGAAGAACAGCTGCCCCGGCAAGGCAATCATGCATTCGATACGGTCATCTTCAATCAGCTTTTGGCGGATCTCTCCTTCGCCGCTGCTATTCGAGCTCATAGAGCCATTGGCTAGTACAAATCCCGCAGTGCCATCTTCGCTCAGCTTGGAGAGCATATGTAGGATCCAAGCATAGTTAGCGTTGCCGGTGGGTGGAGTCCGAAAGCCTGCAAAGCGCGAATCGTTTGTAAGCTCCGCTTCGTTGCGCCAGTCCTTCAAGTTAAAGGGTGGATTGGCCATGATGAAATCGGCCTTGAGATCTGGGTGTTGATCGGCAAAGAAGGTATCGGCCGGACGCTCTCCCAGATTGCCGGAGAGTCCGCGCACAGCCAGGTTCATCTTGGCCAGCTTATAAGTGGTGCTGGTCAACTCCTGACCGTAAATAGCGATGTCCTTGCTCTTCCCCTGATGACTCTCGACAAATTTGAGGGACTGCACAAACATACCGCCTGAACCACAGCAGGGGTCATAGATCTTGCCCTGATAGGGTTCGAGCATTTCAGCGAGTAGAGTCACAACTGCTTTCGGGGTATAAAATTCACCACCACCTTTACCTTCACTGGCGGCAAATTTGCCAAGGAAATATTCGTAGACCCGACCAACTAGGTCCTCTTCCGTCAGATCACACTCGTTAGCTAGGGTGTCGATGTTTTCGATGCTATCGATGAGGGAGGCTAGTCTTTTTACCTCCAAACCCTGACGTGAGAAGTAGTTATCCGGCAGGGCACCGGTCAGCGACGCATTGCGTTTCTCTATAGTAGAAAGGGCCGTATCTATAATCACCGCGATGTCATCTTGCTTCGCGCGGGTTTTGACATAAGACCAGCGGGCTTCTGGTGGCAGGAAGAAGACGTTATCCTGCTGATAGAAAACATCCATATCGACAAAGGCTTCCTGACCGTTGGCGATCAGTTCTTTGCGCTTGGCTTCGAACTTGTCGCTGATAAATTTCAGGAATACCAGACTCAACACCACGTGCTTGTATTCAGAGGATTCCACGCTGCCACGCAGCTGGTTGGCAGTATCCCAAAGAGTCTCTTCGAAGCCTTTGCTAGCTTTCTTGGTTGGTGATTTAGCCATGTAAATGCGTTCTCTTTTTCTTATCAAAACAATTGGATTCCCTCGGTTTGGGAGCTAAACCCTGATGAGAGGAATCCTCATTATGGGTTAATCCCTGTGCGAGTGGTCGCCAATGTATACAAAGTGATATTGACTGGGATTATCTCATAAAATCAGCCGGACTTAATTGCCTAAGGCCAAGATGGGTACAAATCGTCTGAAGCTCAGCTTTGAACCAAAAGCGTAGAAAACTTCACGAGGACGTTTGCCTGATGCCAAATTGCTGAAAAGGATCTAATGAGCTTACGACTCCTACCAGAGTCTTGGGAAAAGATGAGCATTACATGGTCCTATAGGCTGCACACACTTAATGCATGTCTCTCGCTCTAACTGAGTGTAATCTCTGTTAATTAACGAAAGGATAAAAAAACACACCATGACAGCTCCTTCCCAAATTGACACAACCAGCTTACTCACAATACTGGGCGTCATCGCCGCTGTATGGGCGTTGATATCTCCTACGAGCAGACTACGACTTCGATTCTGCATGGCTTGGTGGGATTGGTGTATCGGTGGCGTGGTCTTTCTCCTCATTCACTATTTAGTGTTTGCTCCTGTTTTAGAGAAGCTTGGGCTGTACTACAGCCTAGGGCCATGGAAATGGGGGCTCAATAGCTCAAGTGCGGTTTACCTACTTCTTCTCTCTGTCTCCTTATACTACTTTTGGCGTACAAGGTCTCCTAAACTGGCCAGAGGAAGAGTTCGCATCTTCCGCGAGCTAATTGAAAATTTGCATCTTACAAAGCGTTACGACGAGTTGGTGTTGCTAGTTGAACCCCAGTTGTCGAAACTTATTTCCTTAACTAAGCAGCAATCTTGGCTTGTTCGCATGATTAATCATCTAGACAAACCCAACATTGACATGTCTGCTCTATTTCACGGGATTAAACCTAAAGCAAGACCAGCTTCGCGCGTATACATAAGCCCTTTACTCCAGTATTTGAAGTCGTGCCGTTTGGCTCGCAAAGAGGCCAACATAGAAGCCCGTGAAATCCTCATAAATCTAGTCACCTCTCCTCAGCTGACAATTCACCTGGCTCTTAGCCATCCGCATTTTTGTCTCAAGCTCCTTCAAGCCGACGAAGCGATACACTCCGACTTCATTGAAAACTACATAGATGCGTTACTCGCTGCACCGGGAAGCCGCCTCTACGTGGAGTTAAAGAATAACCAAAACCTGCATCGTGGAAATCGTCTGCTGCTACAGGAGAACAACCGGTTACTTCGATTCTTCTTCGCCGATGCAGCTTCGGCAATGAAGAACGGTCTGGATAATGCCATTGGCACGGCGGTAGATCGGCGACTGGATGAAGATAACAAACTAGCTGAGAAGTTGAATAAACCCTTAGGCTCCTACTATGACTCAGGAAGATTTCATTGCCCGATCAATTCGGGCTTAACGCTCTTTGAAATCATGGTCCATGAGGGTATTCATCAGGGCCTGCAAGACCATATGTGGTTGCATTACTTCGGGCACTTCGCGGAAAAAATTTTGACGCAAATGGATACGTCACCCGATGACGAAACCTATCAGGAATGGCCGACACCTTTTCATTATCTTCTTTACCGCTTAATTAGTATCGCTACCGATTGGGCCGAACAGTGCGCGCTCATTGATGATTCAGAGATTCCGGAGGCGACACGCTCCGCTGATAAATTTGACCAGCACTATATTTCTAAAGAAGCGACCAAAGTCCTTGGGGTGATGCTCGAATACATCATCCCAAGCGAGAAATTATCTCCTGCATTCAAGAGATATCTGGTGGAAGTGGTCGTACGTTGTTACATCAAACTTGAGAACAACCCCAAGTTGTCTGATGTCGCATTGGCATGTATGACTAGCGTAATTATGGGTAAGGATCTTCCGACAAAAATCTCTCATCGTTTAAAACTTCGGGATGTATTTAGGAGTATTGACCACATGATGAGGAAGGATGCATTGAAGTTTGAACAAACCTTAGATGAATCACTTACGTGATGTCCAAAACGGATTAGGGTGAAAAGTTAGCATAAGCTATTAATCCTCTGAAAGCGCATGACTTACTTAAGCCTGCGTTGCAGATATTCTCGTGAGCTCAGGGGAAAAAATTTGCCTATAAAAAACCTGCTTGTAAGCTGGCTTTTTGGCTCTTTTGACTTAAGTCACCGTTGCTTGAGACGTATAACCAAGAGCATATAAAGCGTAACCAATTGAATATAAAAAATTAATACCAACTACGTTGTGGTTTTCACCACTTTTTTGGCGTATGAAGCAACCATTGGGTTAACGTATTCATAGCTTTAAAATTTGGTTGTGCCTAGCGAAGGTATCTGTTCTATGGACGAGTAATCTATTGGAGGTTGCATTGATCGTTCCTCTTCAAAAAAAAACTGAGGCTGGAAAGCCTTACACACGTATACCTGAAAATGAAATCAGGTTGGTGGAACTCAGCTCTGTTTCAGATGGAGATCTGGTAGAGCTGTGTCGGCAGAGTAGGACACATCCGCAATACGTTCCTATCGAATGTCTTCTTTACTACGTTCGACGCTGCGCATCAACTAACCCATCCCTTTTTGAACAGCTCTTCAAGGTTCTTTCAGAACGAATATTTAAAAAGCTTCCGAGATCCGAAAGCCAAGGCGTAAATACCGTATCAATGACAAATAGCGACATCCGAGAAGGTGTGTATGACCGTTTCATTGAGATGCTTATGATCGACAAAGCAGGCTACGAGGAACGATTGGACATGTTCGAAGTGCGTTTTGATCTGGCTTTATCGAGATTAAAAAAAGACGCTCAAAGGAAATCTTATCGGGCTGAGAATAGAAATACCGATTTGGGATTTGATGATGATTCGGCCGACCTTAATCCAGAAGTTGAGACTGCATCTGAGGGGTATGATCCTTTTGAGGCAACAGATATCGACAATTATCGTTACCGTTGTAGGCTTGATGCGGCGATTGAGGCTCTACCTGAACTACAGCAGAGAATCATTGAAATGACCCGATTAGATATTCCAATAGACTCGATAGACCCAAATGAGATGACTATTTCCAGGGCACTCAATAAGGTTGAAAAGACCATTCGTAATCAAAAAAAGAAGGCACTCGCAAGTCTTCGTATACTGCTTCAAGGGGACCTATGATGACAGGACTTTCACCTCAAGCATCCCTGGAAGAGGTACTAGAGTCATTCTCTATAGAGCATGATGTAGGTACAGCAACCTTGCAAAAATATCTTACTGCATATCCAGCGTTTTCCAATGAAATCATCGATCTATCTCGTGAAATGGCAAGAACATTAGCAGAGGATGAGGAGCCGCTATCTGAATATGATCGCCGCTTGATCAGTTCGGCCGTCACACGCATCCAAAATGCTCCAGGAAAAACGATGATAGATCCATTCGCTGATCTCTCAGCTCAAAAAATGCGTGATATCTCCAAAGCACTAAACTTACCTCGACAGGTAGTCATGGCATTTAGGGAACGAACCGTAGCTGCCGAATCTATTCCTCAGCGGTTTTTAAGCAGATTCGCTGAACTGCTGCAAAGCAGTGTACAGCAGCTCACAACCTCACTTGAACAGCCACCCATGGCGGTTGCAGGAAGTTATAAGTCCGACGGGAAACCGCGCAATGTGCAGAAGATTACTTTCGAACAACTCCTTCGAGATGCTGATTTGTCTGAACAAGATATCGCTACCTTAATGGAAGAGGACATTTAACGTGCAAGCCGTGGAATTGGCCCGCGAGGCCGCTGCTGTTCTACATGATCAAGCTGTAGCTTCCGGACATGACCCATGGAAACCATACGAGTTTGCTGTTGCAGAGGCGGACAGAAGAGGCTTTGACGTAGAGAGCACAAAGAAAGGCTCACCTAACCTCAGAGGCGCGCGAGCACGTTTCTTCCCAATGGAGAAGTTCATTCTCCACGAAAAATGCACAACCCTTTTTGAACAAGCGTTCCTAGTTGCCCATGAAATCGGTCACGCTGAACTTGGCGACGGCATAGAAGAGGATGATCAAGGCTATACTATAGACCCAACAAGAACCTCAGAAGCTTCTCCGATGGGAGCTGAGCGGGTTATAGACTATAGTCGCAGGCAGCGTCGAGAGGTCCAAATGGATCTATTTGCACGTGAGTTTCTGCTTCCACGGCATGTAGTAAAAACGCTTTATCTGGATGGAATGAGTGCGTTAAGTATTGCAGAGAAGCTTGGTGCGCCATTCGATGTGGTTGCGCAACAGATCTTTGATGCATTGTTACTACCCCCACCTTTACCTGAAGATACAGAGTCCACGATTGAATACCCTTTGAACGCTGAGCAGGCGAAAGCCGCCGCCCATCGAGGCCCGGCCTTTCTGCTTGAGGCCGGGCCTGGTACGGGCAAGACTCAGACTCTAGTTGGACGGGTAAAAGGATTGCTTTCCGATGGCGTAGATCCACGAAAAATTCTTTTGTTGACGTTCTCTAACAAAGCTGCGGGAGAAATGGCTGAAAGGATCGCTCGCGTTGACACGGAAGCTGGGGCTGCAATGTGGATTGGCACTTTCCACTCATTCGGCCTCGATCTGATTCGTCGATTTCACGACGAACTGAATCTGCCGCTCGACCCTCGACTGCTGGACCGGACGGAAGCAGTAGAACTGCTGGAACATGAGTTTCCTGTATTAGATCTGGTTCACTATCGCAATCTTTACGATCCAACCCGGATAATTGCTGACATCCTCACCGGCATCTCGCGTGCTAAGGACGAGGTAGTCGATGCAAATGCCTACCTCGCGTTAGCACAGGCCATGCACGATAGAGCTGTTGGAATTGACGATATAGCAACGGCAGAAAAAACCATTGAAGTCGCCAAGGTATACGCCACTTACGAAACCCTCAAAAGGCAGGCTCAATGCATTGACTTTGGGGACTTGGTTTCATTGCCAGTGACGCTTCTTGAAGAAAATGAAGCCATTCGATCTCACATCCAATCCACTTATGAGCACGTTCTAGTCGATGAATATCAGGATGTGAACCATAGTAGCGTACGACTGCTAAAAGCCCTTTGTGGCGATGGCGAAAACTTGTGGGTGGTTGGAGACGCTAAGCAGTCAATCTATCGCTTCAGAGGTGCTTCGTCGTTCAACATGACTCGTTTTGGGAATGAGGATTTCCCAGGCGGGTTGCGTTATCGTTTGAAAACGAACTACCGGTCCGTACCCGAAATAGTGTCGGCATTTTCAAATTTTGCGCTGAATATGGCTGTAGGGGATGCTGACAGTGGCTTAAACGCAGAACGGACAAGTGATGCCCAGAAACCTGAGCTACGTTGCGTAGACCAAGGATTTCTTCAAGCGCCCTCTATTGCGGACGCGATAAAGGAGATGCAGAACTCCGGTTACAAGTACAGTGATCAGGCAATCCTGTGCACAGGCAATGAGAAGCTTTCAGAAATCGGGCAACAGCTCGAGCTCTTAGGCATCCCTGTACTTTACTTGGGAAGTGTATTTGAGCGTCCCGAGATTAAGGATTGGCTGACGCTGCTCTCCCTCTTAGTAGATCGTCGTGCAATGGGCTTGGTGCGAATAGCTTGCCTACCTGAGTTTACGATGTCACTGGATGATGTTGGCAGTATCCTTACACATTTACGTGAAGACGAAACCGGAAGTGACTGGAAAACCAAAATCGATGACTTTCAGATCTCAGACAATGGGCGCACAGCCTTAGATCGGCTTGCCAAAACACTGAGCGGTCTTAGCGCAAATGACTCCCCCTGGAGCGTACTGGCAACTGTACTTTTAGACAGGACGCGAATCGCGGCCCGTATGGCAACATCAACAGACTGCAGTGTCCGCTCCCAATGTATTGCAACTTGGCAGTTGCTCAATTTTTTACGAGCACAACCCTCCAGCGGTGAAGGGGTATTTATCACTCGCACATTAGATCGCATCCGCCGTTTGGTTCGGCTAGGGGATGATCGCGATCTTCGGCAGCTTCCGGCGGCAGCACAAGGCATTGATGCAGTGCGCCTCATGACTATTCATGGGGCAAAGGGGCTCGAATTCCCTGTGATTCACGTACCCGGCATGAACGCAGACACTTTACCCGGTAATCTGCAGAAGCAGGTTTGCCCACCACCCAATGGCATGATTGCAGGTGCTGAATCCAACGCCAAGGAGCAATTTAATCTGGAATATAAGGCGGAGAGGGAATGCTTATTCTACGTTGCCTTGTCCAGAGCTGAAGATCGGCTATTTCTCTATGCTACTACGCGGAACGCTGCTGGCAGCACCCGAAAGTTATCCGACTTTTTAAACCGTATAGGGTCCAGCCTGGTTCAAAATAACGTGGAGCCTCTACATGCGCTAATCGAAAAGCCCGAGTCATTACCTGTGGATTGGGTTGTCAGCGGAGACCTAGTTCTAAGTGGTGCTCAGATTTCCCTGTATGAGTCCTGCCCTCGCCGTTTCTTCTATACGCACATTCTCCAAATTGGAGGACGACGTACTCTAACGCCATTCCTACAGATGCACGATGCTGTTCGCAATGTATTCCAGGAGTTGGTCAACACCGCGCCCGTAAAAATAAAGGATATAGAAGATAGGGTCACGCAGGCATTTACTGTCGAAGGCCTAGCTGAACACGGTTACGCACCTGAATTTAAGTCACTAGCTATTGGCATGGTTAGCTATTTCGCTTCGATTAGGGAAAGCCACAACTCTGAAGCAACCAGTGTCTTCACAATGAAGCTTGGGGAAACCTCTATCACCATACAACCTGACGATGTATTGGTTCATCCAGATGGACGTAAAACATTTCGCCGGGTGAGAACAGGACATAAAAGAGATAAAGAAGAATCTGACTTAGGCGCGGCTGCCTTTGTACTCGCAGCACGGCAGGCTTTTCCAGATGCGATAGTAGAGTTAGTACACCTTTCTGACCAAACAGTGACCCCAATCGATCTGACCGCTAAGCAGTTGGATAATAGGTATAAAAAAATTCTTACTACCCTTGACTCAATAGTTAAAGGAGTCTTTCCAGCAGAGTCATCATCTCGAGTATGCCCCTCCTGCCCTGCATTTTTCGTCTGCGGATTGATTCCTGCAGGCGTACTTCAAAAAAAATCCAAAAAAAATTTACCGGTCTGATTGACCTGCATCGATTGAGTAGTAGAGCCAGACATCGTCTGGCCAAACTCAAAAGGTGATACAAAATGAATACTGAAAATATAAACGATATTGAAGATGTCGGAGAAGCAATTCGCGAAGGTCGTGCTCTGCGTTCGGCACGGGCCTACCGCATCTTGTTTGCTCAAGAAAACCTGGCTTTTCGCGCAATTGAAGTCAATGATCCTGTGCCACTTGGTCGTCAAATCCTGATTGCTGCTGGTCTACGTGCAAATGATGATTATAGCCTTTTTGCCATTCTGGAAACGGGGGATTTCGAAGACTTGCGCCTTGATGAAACCTTCGATTTACGCGGTCGTGGCGCAGAGCGCTTTGTGGCCTTCCAGACCGATCGCGATTTCAAACTGACGATTAATGAGAGTCAAGTATCATGGGGCAAGCCCGCAATTTCAGGCTCCGCGTTATACGACCTGGCGAAACCCAGTGACGGTGATGCCGTTTTCATGGTTATTCGTGGTGGAAACGATCGTCAGATTGAACCGAACGAGGCAGTAGATCTCACCGCCCCGGGAGTTGAGCACTTCATCACTGCGCCAAAGCGCAAACCGGAGATTGACATCGTAGTCAATGGCCGCGAAGTCCAGGTATGTGATAGTCACCAAACTTTCGAGCAGTTAGTCGCTATCGCTTACCCAGGTGAAACTCCAGCACCTGAGATTGTGTACTCAATTACATATCGCGGCGTGGCCTCAAAGCCACATAGTGGTGAATTGGCCGCTGGTGGCTTTGTTGAAGTAAAAAATGGGAGCGTGATCAATGTCAGCCGCACCATTCAGTCTTAATAGTGACCTTAAGCGCTTGCGTGAGGAAGGATACTACGTACAAATCGTGGGTGGTTTCTTGGTGATGCGTGAAGTGCCGTATGTTAACGCGCAGTTGGAAGTTAAGACCGGCACGCTTATCTCAAGTCTTTGTATGTCTGGAAACGTTACTCAAAAGCCAGAGCCGCACACGATTCACTTTGATGGAGACTATCCTTGCACTTCCCAGGGTGCACCCATCCAAGCTATTGCACATCAGAGCGTTGCGGTAGATCTGGGACATGGGTTGAGTGCTCAGCACATGTTTTCCAGTAAACCCGGGCCAGAGGGTTACAGCGATTATCATCAGAAGATGACGACGTACGCGACAATCATTTCTGGCCACGCAGCTATCCTCAGACCTGACGCTACTCCACGTGTGTTTAAAAATCCTGACGAGGAGGATGGCTGTGTATTTAACTATCTGGAAACTGCTTCAGACCGGGTGGGAATAGGGGCGTTGACCGCACGACTTGAAGGTCAACGTATCGCTATCCTTGGCACTGGTGGAACAGGATCCTATGTGCTGGACCAGTTGGCGAAAACTCCAGTGAGTGAGATACGCCTCATTGACGGTGATGATTTTCTTCAACACAACGCTTTTCGTGCCCCAGGCGCGCCGTCGATAGACACTCTCCGTGAGGTGCCAAAGAAAGTGGATTACCTAGCGGGTATCTACAGTAATATGCACCGCCATATCGTGCCACATGCAGTGCAAATGGACATAGATAATCTCAACCTTCTGGACGGAATAAACTTCGCCTTCCTTTGCATGGACGCTGGCGAGCCGAAGCGCTTGGCGGTGCAGAGGCTAGAGGATATGGGAGTGTCCTTTGTAGACGTGGGAATGGGCCTCGAGCTAGTAAACGGCTCGCTTGGTGGTATCCTCCGTGTGACGGCAAGTACCCCCAATAAGCGCGATCACCTTCGCAAGCGCGTGTCTTTCGAAGGTGGGGGAGTTGAAAATCTTTACGCGTCAAATATCCAAGTCGCAGAACTAAATATGATGAACGCGGCACTTGCCGTAATTAAATGGAAGAAACTCCTCGGCTTTTATCGTGACCTAGAAAACGAACATCACTGTTCCTATACAACCGACGGAAATATGCTGCTGAATGGTGACTCGCTATGATTCGTCATAACCAGCTTACCCCCTGCTTTGTAAAGGGGGTACCGCGTATACTTGAACCTGGCATTTTGTACGTTTCAATGGAATACGGTACCGTGGTCCACAGTTGCTGTTGTGGCTGTGGCCTTGAAGTAGTGACACCTCTGACTCCAACAGACTGGCGTCTAACCTTTGATGGGGAAGCAATTTCGCTTTGGCCATCGGTCGGCAACTGGAATTTACCCTGTCGATCGCACTATGTGATTCAAGGTAATCGAGTGGTAGAGGCTGGGCAATGGGACAAAGCTCAGATTGATGCAGAGAGGCGTCGCGACAAAGCGGCTAAGGCGCGCTACTACTCACAAATTGAATCTCCTGGGGCTCAGAAAGAGTTGAAACCGAAGCCTACCAATGGGCCTGCTGGGACGACGGCTAACCGAGAGACTATTTGGGCCAAGCTACTGCGATGGTTAAGTTAGGGTGAAGGCTTCAAAAGCCTTTCATTTTACTACGGTTGCTTACTGGGCACGGATCAATTAATGCATTTTTTATAAGGAGATAACTGCAACCGTCAACCGTATTTATCGGAAACTATCAAAACCAGATGTGTTTTATTACTTAAATATTCGGGGCAGATGATACACCCAGAAATTAAAAATCGACAATTAGCACTTTAAGGAAAACCCAAAAGGCAGCTTATTCAACATGCCGTCTTTCTGAGCAAAATGTGGGTATGTCTAATCATTTTAACTTTGGATCCATTTAATGTGTTGCGTGATTCCTTGCTCTAAGTTGAAAAGTACAAGCAGAAGCTTAGATCCAGAAATTGACATTGCTCAAAAAAAATATGTTTATCATTGTGCAGATCGTCACAAACCTACAGAAACAAATTAAGGAGGTAATGAGCTGTTTCTCTTAGGGTATATTTTAGTTAGTTTCATGTTCATATGACAGTCAAACAATATTAGATTAAAAGTTTAGTTAACACTGTTTCAGTTAAAATGATATAGAGGAGTAATGTAAATGATTAAATGGATGCGGAAAGTTTTATTGTCAGATTGCACCCCCTCAGTTATATGCTTTTTTTTACTATTAAAAATGGATTATTCAATATTATCTAGTTGGCCGCAGAATCAATCAATTGATAATAGAGTTAAACTAGCTTTGTTATTTATACACTTGATTATGATATTTGCAATTCTCGCCCCACTTATAAGCCGGTTATTATCACGTATAGATAATGAAAGGTTAAATAAATTTATCGTTCTACCAAAACCGGATAAAAATATCACATATATTGATTTATATGACTTTTTAAGCGGTCTCGCTTTATCTGCGTTTTACTTGTCCATCCTACTTTTTACAATGAAGGAAGTTTACGAGATAACTGGATGGGTTATTTCCGGCATATATGTTTTTTTAATGTTTATTTCTGCCATTTCAATTGCCTCACTTTCATTAATGAGATTTATATGGTTGTTTGTTAAATTTAATAAATATACCTATTCATTTGTTGCTTTACTTGCGAGCAGTATGTGTATGGCAGTTCTAGGTGTAGCCATGAGAATGGCCTCATAATGCTCAACTCGCACTTATTGTAGAGAAATCACAATAGCAGATAGGAAAAAAATAGTTTTACGATAGAGTGCTTTATTAGTTTTTATTCCTGTCTTTATAGATAATAGGGTTAAAAATAGTACTTATTAATTGCCAAATAAACAGTCTAGGCGCAACGACGACTTTGTGTTGAGATTGTGCCTTCGCTATAAAGTCGAAAATTATATGGGCGTAAAGTCCGCTTCACGCCCTAAAGTGTTCAACGAGATCCAGTTAAGACGAGTTTTTCTATTCTAGTACCAAAAAATATTTCGTTTCTTCATGGCGGATTCTGATCTGCCCGGATTGTTAAATGCTCCTCATATATTTAACAACTATTTTTATCTTAGAAACTGTTTCCCTAAGTCAAATGGACTAACCCCCTTCTCCCGATTCGCATCCAGATAATCCGCCCACCACTGCACCATTAGCCTCCGCTCCCCAAGATGCTCGGCCTTATGAATATAAGCCGCACGTACAGAGTTACGTTCCTGGTGACTCATCTGCCGTTCTACCGCATCCTTCGACCACAATCCCGATTCAATCAATGAACTACAAGCCATGGTTCTAAAACCATGTCCGCAAACTTCAACTTTCGTATCGTAGCCCATCACACGCAAAGCCTTGTTAACCGTGTTCTCACTCATCGGCTTACGAGGATCATGATCGCCAACGAAAATTAGCTCGCGATTCCCACTCATACTTTTGATCTTTTCCAGAATCAATAGAGCTTGCCGGGATAAAGGAACAAGATGAGGAGTCCGCATTTTCGATCCCCGATGTGAATGCTTCACACCTTCTAACGGTTCACGCTCCCCAGGAATCGTCCACATAGCATTTTCAAAATCGACTTCTGACCAGCGAGCAAAACGTAACTCACTAGATCGAATGAAGACTAACAACGTCAGCTCGACAGCTAAGCGTGTTAGTGGTCTGCCGGTATATGTGTCGATACGATGAAGTAATTCAGGAATGCGTTTGAGCTCTAGCGCAGCACGATGCTGTCGTTTAGCTGTGGCGACCGCTCCAGCGATTTCTTGTGCGGGGTTATAATCGATTAAACCGCTTTGCACAGCAAATCGCATAATTGCTGTCGTTCGTTGTTGTAGACGCGCCGCCACTTCAAGACGTCCAGATGTCTCTACGGCTTTTATAGGGATAAGTAAATCTCTGGTCTTTAGTTCAGCGATATTCCGCTTACCAATGGCAGCAAAGAGGTTATCCTCCAGGCTCTTCAGAACTCGTGCACTGTGCGACTCAGACCACTTCTGATTGCTGGCGTGCCAGTCTCTGGCGACCATTTCAAACGTTATCGCTTCCTGCTCTTGTTCTACCTTGACGACTTTCTTATTTTCACTGGGATCAACGCCGTTAGCTAAAAGCTTACGTGCGTCGTCACGCCGGGCTCTGGCATCAGCCAATGACACTTCAGGGTATTTCCCCAACGCCAGCATCTTCTCTTTGCCGCCAAAGCGATAGCGTAGCCGCCAGTATTTTGAGCCGTTAGGATGAACCAGCAAAACCATGCCGTCACCATCGGTAAGCTTATAGGCTTTTTCTTCAGGCTTGGCCGTACGAACCTTCACATCACTCAGAGCCATGTTGAGTATCCTTTCAAGGGTTCTTTGTGGGTACAAACATTATCGAACCGGGATATACCCGCATTTGTACCCGCATCAGTAAGTTGATGTAGATTGAATCAGGTTGACTTATGTTGACTGAAAAAGCGAGGGAAGCCTTGCGGGGACTGGATTTTAGGCATAAAAAAAGACCTCAGTTGAGGTCTATTTACATACTAATGGTGCCGAAGGCCGGACTCGAACCGGCACGTATTTCTACGGTTGATTTTGAATCAACTGCGTCTACCGATTTCGCCACTTCGGCACTGAAGGGGTATGCGGAAACGTTGTGGATTATACCTGTCACGCGCTGCCTTGCAAGCGGCAGCGCGTTGATCCTGCACTAAGTGTTGAAAAAACCAGCGTAACGCCCTACTCCAGCTCGGAAACCGCCAGACGGATCACACCGGCGGCATGGCTTTCAGGCAGTTGCAGCACTTTGGCCCACATCTCCTGCACCATATCGCACGACAGCTTCTCTTTGCCCACCGCCTTGTCCGGAGCCTGTAACAGCTGGATATCCTCACCGTACTTCGCGGCCAGCTCCTTCATGATCGGGCGCACGTCGGCGACGGCGGTGTCGCGCTCCTGCGCCGTCACGGTGTGGCGGTCTTTGCCGTAGGCGGCGCGCATCATGTCGGCGTCGGCCTGCATGCGGCGCTGCAGCATCGGTTTATCCAGTACCCGCAGCGGGTTGATGCCGCCCTTCACGTCCGGGTAGAGGAAACGAAAACAGGCGTCGTCGCTCACTTTCTGGATAGCGGCGGTTTGTTCCATGTTGGCCTTCATATAATCCACCACGCTCGCGTCCGGCGCGGTCTGCAGGCGCGACATCTGCAGGTGCAGGATCTGCGGTTGAATCACATCGATTATTTGCTGCTCGGAATCGCCCTCTTTCTGCATCGCGAGGATCTGGCTGCGGATGCGTTGCTGGAATGCGGGGTCTTGCTCCTTCAGCACCTGCCAGGCAGGCATGCTGTTGAGCGTGGTGTCGAGTTGCTGTTCGGGGGTGTGTTGCAGGCGTTGCTTATCGTAGTACACCCAGCACGCCACGGCGGCGGCCAGTACGGCAACAATCACAATCGGTTTCCAGGCTCTCTTCATCGTCTCGCATCCTTTTGATCTGTCGGATTACACCGGCACGCCGCTGTGAAAACGGAACTCACTGTCCGGTGTCGAGATAAGTGTGGCTTCAATTTCGCCAAATTGCTGTACGCGAGAAGAGATATCGTTATCGCTGACCTGTTGAGCCAGCGCCAAATAGTCCTGATAGTGGCGCGCTTCCGAGCGCAGCAGCGAGAGATAGAACTTCTGCAGGTCGTCGTCGAGGAACGGGGCCAGAGCGGCGAAACGCTCGCAGGAGCGCGCTTCGATGTACGCCCCGCAGATCAATTTATCGATAAGCGTCAGCGGTTCGTGCGTGCGCACTTCTTTTAGCATCCCTTTGGCGTAGCGGCTGGCGGTGATTTTGACGTACGGAATGTTGCGCGCCAGCATCGCCTCGCGCACCTGCCAGAAGTGGTGCAGCTCCTCTTTAATCAACAGTACCATGCTATCGATCAACGCCTGGCCCCACGGGTCGTCGGTTTTGGGCATCACGCTTTTGCCGATCTGCTTGTGCAGGGCGATAAAATCCGGTTCCGGGCCGTCGCGGAAGGTGAAGGCTTCGTAGGGTTTGAGCCACTCGAGCAGCGCGTCGGCCCCGCTTTTGTCGGCGACATATTTACGCACTAGCAGCAGCGCGGTCTGCGCGGCCTTGAGTTCGCACACCATATGGTCGGTGAGCAGCAGCGGCAGGTTAGCCGGGTCGCGGGCTTTATCAATCCAGGCTTGCGGGGTCGGGCAGTGGAGGAAGTTAAGAACGGGGATGAGAATCTGCGGATAGTCCATTATGAAACCTTGCAAAGCGGCAGCCGAAGCTGCCGCAGATTACACTTAGTGGCGCACGCCGTCGTCATCTTCGTCGACGAAATCTTCATCGTCTTCGTCATCGCCGTCTTCGCCGTTTGGATCTTCGTAGTAGGTTCCCCAGCCGTCGTATTCCACTTCAAACTTCTCGGCCAGATCCATCAGCTGCTCAACCTGCTTGTCGATAAGCTCCGCGTTCAGCGCGCCTTCGCTCAGGATATCGCAGCAGATGACGGTTTCGCCCTCTTCCACTTCCAGCTCTTCCGGCTCGGTCACTTCGTAACCCATTTTGAACGCTTCTACCGCCAGTTTCTCCAGCGACGCAAAGTCATCTGCAGAGAAATGGTGCTCGATGGTGTACAGCGCGTCCGGATCGCTGCCGTCTTCCAGCAGCTCTTCAATGATCAGGCGCGTCTCTTCGCGTTGCTCTTCCAGCAGTTCTGGGTTTGCCATGGCTCGTTCCTCTTTAAGTTCGGCAGATACTTCTATTTTCACACACGGACGTGTTTGCCTCCACCTAATGTAAGAAAGATTTGTGAAACAGGGTTGCAAATGAATATTCATACATATAAAGTGAATTTTAATTCAATAAGTGGCCTTTGCCATGTGAGGATAAAATGTCTGAACTGTATAAAAAGCACTTCCTGAAATTGCTCGATTTTACCCCTGCACAACTGCATTCTCTGCTGTCGCTTGCCGCGCAGCTGAAAGCTGATAAAAAAAATAACAAAGAAGTACAAAAGCTTACTGGCAAAAACATCGCGCTCATCTTCGAAAAAGACTCAACTCGTACACGATGCTCTTTCGAAGTTGCCGCATTTGACCAGGGCGCACGCGTCACTTATCTCGGGCCAAGCGGCAGTCAGATTGGGCATAAAGAGTCAATTAAGGATACCGCCCGCGTGCTCGGGCGGATGTACGACGGAATTCAGTATCGCGGCCACGGTCAGGAAGTGGTCGAAACCCTGGCGGAATATGCGGGCGTGCCGGTGTGGAACGGGCTGACCAACGAATTCCACCCGACCCAGCTGCTGGCAGATCTTCTGACCATGCAGGAGCATCTGCCGGGGAAAGTCTTTAACCAGATGACGCTGGTGTATGCGGGCGATGCGCGCAACAACATGGGTAACTCGATGCTCGAAGCGGCGGCGCTGGTCGGCCTGGATTTGCGTCTGGTCGCACCAAAAGCCTGCTGGCCGGAAGAGAGCCTGGTCGCAGAGTGCAGCGCGCTGGCGTTGCAGAATGGCGGTAAGATTACCCTGACGGAAGACGTGATCGCCGGTGTGAAAGGCGCGGACTTCATCTATACCGACGTCTGGGTGTCGATGGGCGAGCCGAAAGAGAAGTGGGCCGAGCGGATTGAGCTGCTGCGCAGCTATCAGGTGAATTGTGAAATGATGGCGCAGACCGGCAATCCAAACGTGAAGTTCCTGCACTGTCTGCCCGCGTTCCACGACGATCACACCACGCTCGGCAAGCAGATGGCGAAAGAGTTTGATTTGCACGGCGGGATGGAAGTGACTGACAAAGTGTTCGAGTCAGACGCGAGCATCGTGTTTGACCAAGCGGAAAACCGGATGCATACGATTAAGGCGGTGATGGTGGCAACGCTGGGGCAGGCTTAGTCCTCTGCGATCTGGTGCCCTCACCCTGACCCTCTCCCACGGGGAGAGGGAACAAACATTAAAAACGACAACTCTGGTTGTCGTTTTGCTTTTATCTCGACCTCACCCTGACCCTCTCCAACGGGGAGAGGGAATAAACATTAAAAACGACAACTCTGGTTGTCGTTTTGCTTTTATCTCGACCTCACCCTGACCCTCTCCCACGGGTGAGGGAACAAACATCAAAAACGACAACTCGGGTTGTCGTTTTGCTTTTACCTCCATTCGATTGATTTTTCAGAGAAAAAAAGGTACTTTTTCACCTGAACCCCAGCGTGGACGGTCCTTAATTATGCCTATTATTCAGTCTGTTGAACGTGCCCTGCATATCCTCGATCTGTTTAACGAACAGGCGACGGAGCTGAAGATCACTGACATCAGTAAACAGATGGGTCTGAGCAAAAGTACGCTCCACTCGCTGCTCAAAACGCTCCAGCTCCACGGTTATATCGATCAGAACCCGGAAAACGGTAAATATCGCCTCGGCATGAAGCTCGTCGAGCGCGGCCATTTTGTGGTGAGCTCGATGGATATTCGCCAGAAGGCGAAGGGCTGGCTGACGGATCTGTCGCAGCGCACCGGGCAGACCACGCATCTGGGTATTCTCGATGGGCGCGAAGGCGTGTATATCGAGAAGATTGAAGGCAAGCTGGCAGCGATTGCCTATTCACGGATTGGCCGTCGGTTGCCCGTCCATGCGACCGCGATCGGCAAAGTGTTGATCGCCTGGCTTAGCGATGCTGACCTCAACGCTCTGCTTGAAGATTATCAGTACACCTCTTTCACGCCCGCAACGATAACCTCACGCGAGGCGCTGCTGGCCGCGCTGGCGCAAACGCGTGCGCAGGGTTACGCCCTGGACAGCGAAGAGAACGAACAGGGCGTGCGTTGCGTATCGGTCCCGGTGTGGAATCACGAATCCCGTGTGATTGCGGCCCTCAGCCTGTCGACCTTAACCTCACGCGTGGACGACGACGAGTTCGCCCGTTTCCGGGGGATGCTGGAAGAGGCCGGGCTGCAGCTCTCAAGAGCGCTGGGCTACCCGGCCTGATGGGTTACGCCGTGGCGGGCGTATAGCTGAAGTAGTCAAAATCGGCGTAGCAGGCGTCGCCACTGATGTCTTCGCAGTGCAGCCCGACAAATGCCCCCGTAAAGAACCCGCGACCGCCGATATAATCATCCGACAGTTTCCACGCCTCATAGGTGACAGGCACGGTGTGCCACTGCTCGCCGTCAAACGAATAGCTGTAGCGATACACTAAATGCTCGACGTCAACACGCAGCCACACGCTCTGCGCATCGTCCGGTACCGGGATCGGCTGCTCGTGCAACGGCCATGACGGAACGTTGTGATCAAGCTGCAACACTTTGATCGTTCTGCCCTTCCCTTCCTCGTAATCAACAAAAACGTAGCTCCAATTTTTGCTGTTGTAGTAGCAGGTCAGGCCCGCGCTCTGCTGGAAATGTCGCGGGGCAAACTCCATACGCGTCTCGGCGCAAAACGCAAAGTGCTGCCAGCGCCGTGCCACGGTGGACTGGGTAAAGGTCGAGTTTAAGGAATCATTGCCGTACAGACGTAAAAAGCCCGTACGTGCGGTTAGCGATCCGAGAGAATCATCAAACGGAATGCGCAGGGTTTGCAGTTCCGGGTTAAGCGTTGAGGTATCAAAATCATCGCGCCAGTGTGCCGACTGCACGGTCTGGCTCTCTGTCATCTGTGGTCCTGGTACGCTGACCTGCGCGTGTTTGCCGCCTTCCACATACGGCCAGCCGTCGCGCCAGGTAATACGCGCAATCCCCGTTTCACGTCCCAGCGAGCAATAGCCGCGCCCGCCAGACGCCAGCAGCGGCACGCCCGGCAAACGCTGCGGTCGGCTGGTGAGATACGCCATATACCATTCGCCGGTGTGCGTCTCCAGCAGTGAGCCGTGCCCGCTCTTTTGCAGCGGGTTTTCCGGCAGATGCCAGCTGGTCATCATCGTCACGTCAGGGTGCAGCTCGTACGGGCCGTCGAGCGTTTTCGCCCGAAGTACCACCACCGCATGCTCATAGCTGGTGCCCCCCTCCGCCACCATCAGGTAATACCAGCCGTCTTTGCGATAAATGTGCGCGCCTTCCGTGTAACACAGCGGTGTACCGGTAAAGAGGGTTTTGCGCTCTGGCGATAATTGCTGCGTCTGCGGGAAATACTCCTGCATCACGATGGTATTGTGCGGATTGCTGTGATGGCGCGGACCCCACGGACGATAAATGTAGTATTTGCGCCCATCGTCATCGTGGAACATCGATGGATCAAACCCACCGTTGCCCATCGGGATCGGCTCGCTCCACGGCCCTTCGATGGAGGGCGCAGTCACCAGGAAATTCTTACCATTTTTCCACGGCGAATCGACGATTTTCACGTCCGTATACAGCAGCCAGAACTGCCCGTCGGCGTAGCTCAGACACGGCGCCCAGATGCCGCCGGAATCAGGGTTACCTTTCATATCCAGCATCGACACGCGATCCAACGGCGTGCTGACCAGCGACCAGTTTTTCAAATCGCGGGAGTGATAAATCCTCACGCCGGGGAACCACTCAAAGGTAGACGTGGCGATGTAGTAATCCTCGCCCTGACGACACAGGGACGGGTCCGGGTTGAATCCGCTCAGAATCGGGTTAGTGATGGTGTACATAAAGCCTCCTTCTTAATGGGATGCCGCCGTCGCCGCCGCGGGAAGATCCTCGCCCTGCACCGCACGGTGTTTCAGCAGTTGCTGGCTGATGGCCTGAACGCGGTCATCGCTGAGTTTGTAAAGCGAGAGCATGGTGAACATGCCGATGTAGAGCACCACCGGCACCACGCAGAACAGGATTTTGATGGTGGTCAGCACTTCGATCGGCTGCACGCTGCTGCTGGCGGAGTAATTGACGTACGCAAGGATCCAGCCGACCACCGCGCCACCAATGGCCAGGCCGATTTTCAGGCTGAACAGATAGGTAGAGAACACCAGTCCGTCCAGACGACGGCCGCTGCGGCTTTCTTCGTAATCGACAACGTCAGACGCCATCAGCCATTGCAGCGGCGTGGTGGTGTTAAAGACAAACAGGAACAGGATATTCAGGGCGAAGATCAGGCCGATATACGCCACCGGGGTGATGAAAATCAGCAGGCTGATCAGGGAGTACGCTACGATAATCCACTTGAACGACTTCACGCGGTCAAAGCGGCCCAACAGTCTGGACGAACAGAGCGAACCAAACATAGTGGCGATGCTGCCGTAGAGTAAGAACTGCGTCGCCATCTCCGGATGGTCCATAACGTATTTCACAAAATAGAGCGTTGCCCCGCCGCGCACCACGTTGGAACAGGTCGCCATCATTTTGAACGCACACATGATCCGCCACTGGCTGTTACCCCACAGCAGCTTCAGATCTTTCGATACTGATGAACCCGGCTGCACCTCAAAGGTGTAGCGTTCTTTGGTGGTAAAGAAGCAAACATACAGCAGCACCACGCCGCTCAGCCCCAGCACGCACATCGCGCCAAAATAGCCCAGCTGCTCATTCCCTTTGCCGATGATCCCCACCAGCGGCAGGGCAATCCCACTGATTGCCAGCGATCCCGCGGCAGCCAGGAAAAAGCGCCACGACTGGAGCGCATGACGCTCTTTCGGATCGGCGGTGATGACGCCAGGCATAGCGCAATAAGGCACATTGACGAAGGTGTAGACCAGCGTCAGTAAAATGTAAGTCACGCAGGCGTAGATGATTTTACCGTTGGCGGAAAAATCTGGCGTGTAGAACGTCAGCATGCAGACGATACCAAACGGGATCGCGCCCCACAGCAGGAACGGGCGGAACTGACCGTGGCGGGTACGGGTGCGGTCGACCAGCAGCCCCATCAGCGGATCGGTCACGGCATCAAGAATACGAGACACTAAAAACAGCGTCCCCATAATGCCCGCCGATAAGCCAAACACATCGGTATAAAAATAGGCCAGCAGGAACATGGTGGCCTGCCAGACGAAGCCGCAGGCGGTATCACCCAGCCCGTAGCCAATTTTATCTTTCATGGTTAATTGCATTATTACCCCCAACGCAGAAGTGAAAAAGTGCAAACGTCAGGGTCCTGTACCAGGCAAAAGCAATACCTGGTGCATCGTCAGGAATACACCCTTTTTTCGTGTGCTGATTTGACTATTTCGTGTTAATAGAGTGTAAGGAAACGATCGAATAACCGGCAATGGTCATATCTTATTTATGAATTATGATATTTCGCTTTTGTGATAAACATCGTTATATATTGGGATTTTGAAAAATAGTTTTGGCTTTTATTTTTAATGAGTTACGAAATTATCACTATTAATATAACAAGCACAACAACACTGCCCACGAAATAATATCGCAGACAGTGTTGTTTATTATTTATTTAAATACCGAGCGCTTTTTTACCGGCGTTAATAACCTCAATAATTTTATCGGTATCATAAATACAGCCTTTCCAGGTACCGCCGCTAACAGACTGTAAAGCGGCCCACAGCCGTGTATCGTCCGGCAGGAAATCATGCGCATGCAGTTCCGGGTGTGGTGAACGGCGTGCCAGTTCCACAGCGCCTTCTTCCGGCGTGAGCGGCTGATGCGCGGTGCCGATGAAATTCACCCTGCCCGTTAAGGAAAGCCGGTCCACCTCGATCTCGATAATGTCGTTATCGCGCAGTTTGCCAATCGGCCCACCGGCCAGTGCTTCCGGCGCCACGTGACCAAAACAGGCTCCGGTCGACACGCCGGAAAAACGCGCGTCGGTGATGAGTGACACCGTCTTTCCCCAGGAGACATGCTTTAACGCCGAAGTCAGCTGATAGGTCTCTTCCATTCCAGTGCCAGACGGGCCACCGCCGATGACCACCATAATATCGCCGCGTTCAATTTCGCCGTTTTTGATGGCTTTGATCGCCCGCGCTTCGGAGACAAACACGCGCGCCCGGCCCGTGTGCCGATACACACCGTCCTCGCCCACCACCGACGGATCGATAGCCGTCGCTTTGATAACCGATCCTTCCGGCGCAATATTTCCCACCGGGAACGCCACCGTTGAGGTCAGTCCACGGGCTTTGGCACGTTCTGGCGGGAGGATCACGTCATCAGGATCGACGCCATCCTGCTCGCGCAAACACTGGCGGAACCGTTCTCGCCGCTCGGACGCCTGCCACCAGTCGAGGTTTTCCCCCACCGTCTGGCCCGTCACCGTCATGGCATCCAGATGCAACAGGCCAAGATCGCGTAAATGGAGCATCACTTCCGGCACGCCTCCCGCGAGGAACGCGCGCACCGTCGGATGATAATCCGGCCCGGTCGGCAATACGCTCACCAGTCGCGGGACTTTGCGGTTGATACGCGTCCAGTGATCGACATCCGGAATAGTACAACCTGCCGCATGGGCGATAGCGGGAATGTGCAGCAACAAATTCGTTGAGCCACCAAACGCTGCGTGGATAACCATCGCGTTTTCAATGGCTTTGTCAGTCAGAATATCGCGCGTGGTAATACCGCGATCGTCCAGCTGTGCGACCGCACGCGCCGACTGGCGGGAAATCTCCAGCCATACATCTTGTCCGGAAGGTGCCAGCGCCGAGTGCGGCAGCGCCATTCCGAGTGCTTCGGCCACCACCTGAGAGGTTCCGGCGGTGCCTAAAAATTGACAGCCGCCGCCCGGCGAAGCGCAGGCGCGACACCCCAGTTCAGCGGCTTCCTGCAGTGAAAGTTCATGGTTGGCGTAACGCGCGCCAATGGTTTGTACCTTGCCAGCATCTTCGCCAAAGGTTGGCGGCAATGTCGCGCCGCCAGGCACCAGAATGGTCGGCAGATGGTGCATGGCAGCCAGCGCAATCATGGTCGCAGGCAACCCTTTGTCACAGGTGGCGACGCCAATTACCGCGCGCCGCGTGGGCAGCGAACGGATAAGCCGACGGAAGACAATGGCGGCATCGTTGCGATACGGCAAAGAATCGAACATCCCGTGCGTGCCCTGTGAGCGGCCGTCACAAGGATCGCTGACAAACGCCGCGAACGGAATGCCGCCGTTGCGGGTGATCTCTTTTGCCGCCGCCTGCATTTGCAGACCGATTTCCCAGTGTCCGGTGTGATATCCCAGCGCAATCGGGCGACCATCGCCCGCGCGGATTCCCCCCTGCGTACCAATAATCAGCACCTCTTTACCGGTGAGTTTATTGGCGTCCCAGCCCATACCGGCGTTCTGCGTCATGCCGAACAGGTTGCCGCTCGGCGACTCCATCAGCATTTGCGGTGTCAGCGGCAGCGCGCCCTGCGGCCCGGCGGCGTGGGTAATGACCGAATAAAACGCGTCATCTTGCGGGGTAAAAATCGTCTCTATCGCCATCTTATCCGTCCGGTTCAGCAGAGCTTAAGCTGTTGTAGCAGTGATTTTAGCTGCGCCTTTCGCGCATCATCCAGTGGGCTTGCTGGCGGCAGCACATGGGTCGAAACTGGCCGTCCACACAACACAATCGCCTCTTTAATCACGTTCACAAACGGCGTATCGAGCTGATACATCTGCGGGATTTGCAACATCGTCTGGTGATAGTTGGCGGCCTGCGCCAGATCGCCATCGCGGAAAGCCAGCAACAGCTTCACCGAAACTTGTGGCGCAAAGTTGCCGCTGGCGGAGATCGCCCCGTCCCCGCCTAACAGCAACGTGTTAAACAGATGATCGTCATACCCACACAGCACGGTAAAGTGCGGATGCGCCGCTTTCACGGTCAGGATCATGCTGCGCAGATGGGCAACGGAGTCGATCGTGTCTTTGATACCCACGATATTGCCGCGTGAATCGGCCAGCGTTTTGACCAGTGCGGGCGTCAAATCCTGGCCGGTCAGCGCCGGGAAGTTATAGAGGATCACCGGGAGCGTGACGCTGTCCGCCACCTGCTGGAAATAGCGGATCAGGTTTTGCTCAGACACTTTCCAGTAATAAGGGTTAATGACGACGATGCCATCGGCACCGGCGTGCTGTGCGTGCTGGCTGAGATCAATGGTTTCCCTGGCGTTAGTACCGCCGGTGCCAATCAAAACCGGCACCCGACGATCCACATGATCAATAGCAAATTCGGCGATCGCTTTGCGCTCTTCGGCGCTGAGCTGGGAGAACTCGCCTCCGCTGCCTAAAAAGAAAAGTCCGTCGACGCCCGCGTTAATCATGTCGTCGATAAGCGCGGCGGTGCCCTGTTTATCAAGTTGTCCATCGGCGGTGAAAATGGTTGAGACAGGCGGAATAATCCCCGAGAACTGCACGGTCTGCTGCATGAGATCTCCTTACTGATACACTTTGTTCTACATTATAGAACAGCGTTCATTAATTTAACTCTCATACTATGCCGCGACGCGCGGGAAGGTAAACCGGGAAAAATCAGTAAGGGGCGATTTTTTAGACTGGATCACGAAATGATGAAACGAAGCAGAAAAGTTGTAGCCCGGTACGCGAGGCGTTACCGGGCGAGAGACATTAGCCCACCAGCATCTTCACAACCACTTTACGCACCTGCGCCGGGCTGCCCACCGCACACAACGGTTTATGCACTTCGCCAGGATAGAACACCACAAAATCCCCTTCACTTAACACCACGGTTTTTTCCTGCTCGCCTTCTGGCAGGAACGCGATGTCTTTATCCGCGAGCCAGTCGGTGTCAGGCGTGCCGTGCGGCAGGGTGCTGAATGTCATCCCTTCCTGGCCTTTCATCACGATCTGGATGTCCAGATAGCGGGCGTGATACTCCGCGCGGCGCTCAGCGAATGGCTGGGTCATGTCTTCTGAGACCAGAAAAAACAGGTTGTTACCGTCGATATCATGCTTGCCGAGCGGAGTTGCGTCGGTAACGTGCGCTTTGACGTGTTCGATAGCCAGGCGCAACTCTTCCGGCAGCCAGGACTGTAAGTGATGAATGTTGCCAACGATCATGAGTAAACCCTCAATATAAAACAATGTTTCAATTTCAACTTTTATACGAGAATTTTCACTGCCATACCAGACCTTTCTGCACCCTCTTTGCTCCAGCGCATGTTTATCGGAAAATGTGTTAATCGCCTGTTAAGTCATGCCAGGCAACTATGCAGTGATTATGCATAACATCGGTCAGTTCGTGATTTCCAAAGAAGATAACCTTCTGAATACCCTGACGTAAGTAAAAAACGCCTTGCCGGGTCACACTTTATCAATCCGTTTAATTTCAAATTTTCTGGATAGTTATTTATTAATTTACCTTATGGAGAAAATAGTTAACGCAGATTTATGCATATTCATTCCAGATAAAAATATTTATATCTATAAATCATATAGTTAGTTATTTATGTCTAATTGTGAAAATCTACAAAACAATAACAACCCCAAATAACCTCAGTAATAAATGCTTAGCCATTCATTACTCAATAATGACTAAATAAGGTTTATCTGATGCGAGTCATGCAATAGAAAACAAACCTGATAATATCCAATTCCGCGTGAGCAATATCACAAAATACAATTTCCAACCGCCTACTATTGGCCGTGAAATCAATTGAGCTTAAAGGGCTATGAATTAATAACTATTCATAGCACAGCCCTCTTTATTCTGAAAAAACAGTTAAAGGAATAATTATGGAAAAGCATTACGTCGGTTCTGAAATTGGTCAATTGCGTAGCGTTATGCTGCATCGCCCGAATTTAAGTCTGAAACGTTTAACGCCGTCTAACTGCCAGGAGCTGTTATTCGATGACGTGTTATCGGTTGAGCGGGCAGGTGAAGAGCATGACATCTTCGCAAACACGCTGCGTGAGCAGGGTGTGGAAGTCCTGCTGTTAACCGATTTGATTACCCAAACGCTTGATATTGCAGATGCTAAAGCCTGGCTTCTGGAAACACAAATCTCTGATTATCGCCTCGGCCCAACCTTTGCCAACGACGTACGCGGCTGGCTGGCGGATATGCCGCACCGCGAACTGGCACGCCGTCTGAGCGGCGGTTTGACCTACGGGGAAATTCCCGCATTTATTAAAAATATGGTGGTCGATACCCATACGGCGAATGATTTTATTATGAAGCCGCTGCCAAACCATTTATTTACCCGCGACACGTCATGCTGGATCTATAACGGCGTATCCATTAACCCGATGGCGAAACCAGCGCGTCAGCGCGAAACCAATAACCTGCGGGCAATATATCGCTGGCATCCCGCCTTTGCCGACGGCGATTTTATTAAATACTTTGGCGACGAGAATATTAATTACGACCACGCCACCTTAGAAGGCGGTGATGTATTAGTCATTGGTCGCGGCGCGGTATTAATTGGCATGTCCGAACGCACCACGCCGCAGGGCGTTGAATTCCTCGCGCAAAGCCTGTTCCAGCATCGCCAGGCTGAACTCGTGATCGCCGTTGAACTGCCGAAACACCGCTCCTGTATGCACCTCGATACCGTCATGACCCACATCGACGTCGACACCTTCTCCGTCTACCCAGAAGTGGTGCGTAAAGACGCCCAGTGCTGGACGCTCACCCCGGACGGACGCGGCGGTCTGCTGCGCACCCAGGAAACCGATCTGCTCCATGCGATTGAAAAAGCGTTGGGCATTAATCAGGTACGGCTGATCACCACCGGCGGTGACGCCTTCGAAGCCGAGCGCGAACAGTGGAATGACGCCAACAACGTGCTGACTATCCGCCCCGGCGTGGTCATCGGCTACGAGCGCAATATCTGGACCAACGAGAAATACGACAAAGCCGGGATCACCGTGCTGCCGATTCCGGGCGATGAACTCGGACGCGGTCGCGGCGGCGCACGCTGCATGAGCTGCCCGCTGGAACGAGACGGAATTTAAAGGAGCCATCATGGAAAGAAAACCCACTCTGGTCGTGGCGCTGGGCGGCAATGCGCTGCTCAAACGTGGCGAGCCGCTGGAAGCGGATATTCAGCGGCAGAACATTGAGCTGGCCGCCCGCACGATCGCCGGACTCACCGCCCAGTGGCGCGTGGTGCTGGTCCACGGCAACGGCCCGCAGGTCGGGCTACTGGCGTTGCAAAACAGTGCCTACGACAAAGTCACGCCCTACCCGCTGGACATCCTCGGCGCGGAAAGCCAGGGGATGATCGGCTACATGCTCCAGCAAGCGCTGAAAAACAACTTGCCGCAGCGCGAGGTGAGCGTCCTTTTGACCCAGGTCGAAGTGGACGCCGCTGACCCCGCGTTTCGCAACCCGACCAAATACATCGGCCCGGTTTATAGCGAGGAACAAGCCAAAACCCTGCAGACAGAAAAAGGCTGGGTGTTTAAAGCCGACGGCAGCTACTTCCGCCGCGTGGTGCCTTCGCCACAGCCGAAACGCATCGTCGAGAGCGACGCCATCACCGCCCTTATCGCCCGCGATCATCTGGTGATTTGCAACGGCGGCGGCGGTGTCCCGGTGGTGGAAAACGCCAGTGGCTACCACGGCATTGAAGCGGTGATCGACAAAGATCTCTCCGCCGCCCTGCTGGCCCGCCAGATTGAAGCCGATGCGCTGCTGATCCTCACTGACGCCGACGCGGTGTATCTCGACTGGGGCACGCCGACCCAACGCCCGCTGGCGCAAGTTTCGCCGGATGTGCTCAAAACCATGCACTTTGACGCCGGTTCGATGGGCCCGAAAGTGAGCGCCTGCCGTGAATTTGTCGAGGCGTGCAACGGCATCGCCGGGATTGGCGCACTGGCCGACGGTGCCGCGATTCTGGCCGGGGATAAAGGGACGTTGATTCGCAATTGATTCGCATTTTCCCCTCACCCTAACCCTCTCCCAAGGGGAGAGGGAACTCATACCCCTCTCCCTGTGGGAGAGGGCCGGGGTGAGGGCACCAGACAGCTCAAATTTAAAAAGGATCACCATATGACCATCAACCTGAAAAACCGCAACTTCCTCAAACTGCTGGACTACACCCCGGCAGAAATCCAGTACCTGATCGATCTCGCCATCGACCTGAAAGCAGCCAAAAAAGCCGGGCGCGAAAAACAAACTTTAGTCGGCAAAAACATCGCCCTGATCTTCGAAAAAACCTCCACCCGCACGCGCTGCGCTTTTGAAGTAGGCGCGTTCGACCAGGGCGCGCAGGTGACGTACCTCGGCCCAAGCGGATCGCAGATTGGCCATAAAGAGTCAATGAAAGACACCGCCCGCGTGCTGGGCCGCATGTACGACGGCATAGAGTATCGCGGTTACGGCCAGGAGATCGTCGAAGAGCTGGGTGAGTATGCGGGCGTGCCGGTCTGGAACGGCCTGACCAACGAATTCCATCCAACGCAAATCCTCGCCGACCTGATGACCATGCTCGAACACGCGCCGGGCAAAACCCTGCCGGAGCTGAGCTTCGCCTATCTGGGCGATGCGCGAAACAACATGGGCAACTCGCTGATGGTCGGCGCGGCGAAAATGGGTATGGATATCCGCCTGGTGGCCCCGAAATCCTTCTGGCCGGAAGCCGGGCTGGTCGAGCAGTGCCGCGCCATCGCCAAAGAGACCGGGGCGCGCATCACTCTAACTGACGACGTGAATGAAGGCGTCCACGGCACTGATTTCCTCTACACCGACGTATGGGTGTCGATGGGCGAACCGAAAGAAGCCTGGGCCGAGCGCGTCAGCCTGATGAAACCGTACCAAATCAACTGCGACGTCATGAAAGCCACCGGCAATCCGAACGTGAAATTCATGCACTGCCTGCCGGCGTTCCACAACGAACACACCAAAGTGGGCCGCGAAATCGAAATGGCATACGGCCTGAAAGGGCTGGAAGTGACGGAAGAGGTCTTCGAATCCCCGAACTCTATCGTCTTCGACGAAGCAGAAAACCGCATGCACACCATTAAAGCGGTCATGGTGGCGACACTCGGCGACTAATCACCGCCCGGCGCGGCCACAGGCTGCGCCGGGGCATGGAGAACATCATGGGCAAGTTCAAATTTCCTTCCGCTTACACCATTCTCTTTTTCCTGATCGCCGTGGTCGCCGCCCTGAGCTGGATTGTTCCAGCCGGGCAATACCAGATGGCGATGAACGCCACGCTCGGCAAAGAAGTGCCCATTGCCGGAACTTACGCACACGTCGCCGCGCATCCGCAAGGGATCGTCTCGGTGCTGATGGCCCCTATTGCCGGGCTGTACGATCCGGAATCGGGCCAGGCGGGCGCGATCGACGTGGCGCTGTTTATTCTGATCATCGGTGGCTTTCTGGGGATCGTCACCAAAACCGGGGCGATTGACGCCGGGATCGAACGCGTCACCACCCGCCTGCGGGGCCGCGAAGAGTGGATGATCCCGATCCTGATGGCGCTGTTCGCCGCGGGCGGGACCATCTACGGTATGGCCGAAGAGTCGCTGCCGTTCTACACGCTGCTCGTCCCGGTGATGCTCGCAGCCCGCTTCGATCCGGTGGTCGCCGCCTCCACGGTACTGCTCGGCGCGGGGATCGGCACGCTCGGATCGACCATTAACCCATTCGCCACGGTGATCGCCGCCAACGCCGCCGGGATCCCGTTCACCAACGGAATCATGCTCCGCGTGGCGCTGCTGGCGATCGGCTGGGTGATCTGCGTGTGGTGGGTCATGCGCTACGCCCGCAAGGTGCGCCAGGATCCGTCTCTGTCGATCGTCGCCGACAAAGAGGCAGAGAACCGCGCGCATTTCCTCGGTGATAAGGGCGAACAGTCGCTGGAATTTACCCCTGTGCGCAAAGTGATTCTGGTGATTTTCGCCCTCGCCTTCGCGGTGATGATCTACGGCGTGGCAGTGCTCGGCTGGTGGATGGCGGAGATTTCTGCGGTGTTTCTCGCCAGCGCGATAATCGTCGGGCTGATTGCCCGCATGAGCGAAGAAGAGCTGACCTCAACATTTATCAACGGGGCGCGGGATTTGCTGGGCGTCGCGCTGATTATTGGGATTGCGCGCGGTATCGTAGTCATCATGGATAAGGGCATGATTACGCACACGATTTTGCACAGTGCGGAAGACATGGTCACAGGATTGTCGACGGTGGCGTTCATTAACGTGATGTACTGGCTCGAAGTGGTGCTGTCATTTCTGGTGCCTTCTTCCTCCGGGCTTGCCGTTCTGACGATGCCGATCATGGCACCGCTCGCCGATTTCGCTAACGTCAACCGCGACCTGGTCGTGACGGCGTACCAGTCAGCTTCCGGGATTGTCAATCTGGTCACCCCGACGTCCGCCGTGGTGATGGGGGGACTGGCGATAGCGCGCGTGCCGTACGTGCGTTATCTCAAGTGGGTCGCCCCGCTGCTGGGGATTTTGACGGTGCTGATTATGGCGACGTTAAGCCTGGGTGCGCTTATCTGATTTGCCGGATGGCGCTGCGCTTATCCGGCCTACGGTAATCTTTTTGTAGGCCCGGTAAGCGCAGCGCCACCGGGCATTTTTTGTTGGCAACAGAGATGGGAACCAGATGATGGAATATGGAGAATACTCCCCAAAAGAACAACTTCAGCTCGCGGTATGCCAGAGCCTGATTAGCGAGAACAGCTACCTTTCCCAGGAAGAGATCCGCCGAGACCTGCAGGAACGCGGGTTTGACAGCATCAGCCAGTCAAGCGTCTCCCGGCTGCTGAAATTGCTGGGTGTCATAAAAATTCGAAATGCCAAAGGACAAAAGATTTATTCGATGAATCCGCAGTTACGCCCCGCCCCCGACGCGGCCCGTTCGATCTCCGAAATGGTGGTCAGCGTGGAGCACAACAGCGAATTTATCCTTATCCATACCGTCGCCGGATATGGCCGCGCCGTGGCGCGAATTCTGGATTATCACCAGTTACCGGAAATTTTAGGTGTGGTGGCCGGAAGCAGTATTGTCTGGGTCGCGCCCCGCGTGGTGAAGCGCACGGCGCTGGTTCACAAGCAAATTAATTATTTACTCAGAACGCATTAATATTCAAATAGAACCGTTTGCACTGAGTAAAGTGTGCATTAATCGCTTGATCAGAACATCGAGCTGAGTATAATGCCCGACAATTTGCCGGGAGGAAGTCATGGTCAAGCGTGTACGACATACAGTCATACCGCGTCTGAAAACAGACGCTGGCCTGCCGTTTTTCTTCCCGTTGATAACCCTATTCCCAGAGCCCCTCATTTGAGGGGCTTTTTTTTGCCCGGCGTCAGGAGATAAACATGAATCCGCTTTATCAAAAACACATCATTTCCATCAATGACCTCAGCCGCGAAGAGCTGGAACTGGTTCTCGATACCGCGGCAAAACTGAAGGCCAACCCACAGCCCGAGCTGCTCAAGCACAAAGTGATTGCGAGCTGCTTCTTTGAAGCCTCCACCCGCACCCGTCTGTCGTTCGAGACCTCGATGCACCGCCTCGGCGCGAGCGTGGTCGGCTTCTCCGACGGCAGCAACACATCGCTAGGCAAAAAAGGCGAGACGCTGGCGGACACCATCTCCGTCATCAGCACCTACGTGGACGCGATTGTGATGCGCCACCCGCAGGAAGGCGCCGCCCGTCTGGCGACCGAGTTCTCCGGCGGCATTCCAGTGCTGAACGCCGGTGATGGTGCGAACCAGCATCCGACGCAAACCCTGCTGGATCTGTTCACCATCCAGGAGACTCAGGGCCGCCTGGAAAACCTGCACATCGCGATGGTCGGGGACCTGAAATATGGCCGCACCGTCCACTCACTGGCCCAGGCGCTGGCGAAATTTAACGGCAACCGTTTCTACTTTATCGCCCCGGCCGCACTGGCGATGCCGCAGTACATTCTCGATATGCTCGACGAAAAAGGCATCCAGTGGAGCCAGCACGCCAGCATCGAAGAGGTGATGGGTGAAGTGGATATTCTGTACATGACCCGCGTGCAGAAAGAGCGTCTGGACCCGTCCGAGTACGCCAACGTCAAAGCCCAGTTCATCCTGCGCGCCAGTGACCTTGAAGGTGCGCGTACGAACATGAAAGTGCTGCACCCGCTGCCGCGCATCGATGAAATTGCCACCGACGTGGACAAGACGCCGCACGCCTGGTACTTCCAGCAGGCCGGGAACGGCATCTTCGCTCGCCAGGCGTTACTGGCACTGGTTCTGAATCGCGAATTCGCTCTGTAAGGGGAAATGACAATGACACATGATAATAAACTCCAGGTTGAAGCCATCAAACGTGGCACCGTGATTGACCATATCCCGGCGATGGTGGGTTTTAAGCTGCTGACGCTGTTCAAGCTGACCGAAACCGACCAGCGCATCACCATCGGCCTGAACCTGCCGTCCGGCGAGATGGGCCGCAAAGACCTGATCAAAATCGAGAACACCTTCCTGACCGACGAGCAGGTAAACCAGCTGTCCCTGTACGCGCCGGACGCGACGGTGAATCGCATCGACGATTACGAAGTGGTGGGCAAATCGCGCCCGAACTTACCGGAACGCATTGAGCACGTACTGGTCTGCCCGAACAGCAACTGCATCAGTCATGCTGAGCCGGTTTCGTCCAGTTTTGCAGTGAAAAAACGGGCGAATGACATCGCACTCAAATGCAAATACTGCGAAAAAGAGTTTTCTCATTATGTGGTGCTGGCCAACTAATTGAGGTTGGTAATGGGCTCCCGGGCTCCGGTTACACGAAATCATTCGCGTCGCATCGAGGCGGCAAGTCCGAATATCCCCGGAAGCATAGGAAACTATGTGACCGGGGTATGAGGACGCAGCCAACGAAGAGGCGGCGTGAAGGATGATGTGTATAATGGCCGGGAACTTTTTAACGCTGTTATCCTGGAGAAAACATGAGCAAAGTACTTGCGACGGAAAATGCACCAGCGGCTATCGGTCCTTACGTTCAGGGCGTTGACCTGGGCAGCATGATTATCACTTCCGGCCAGATCCCGGTGAACCCGAAAACTGGCGAAGTGCCAAACGATGTGGCGGCGCAGGCGCGTCAGTCACTGGAAAACGTGAAAGCAATCGTTGAATCTGCGGGCCTGAAAGTGGGCGATATCGTGAAAACGACTGTTTTCGTGAAAGATCTGAATGATTTCGCGACCGTTAACGCCACTTATGAAGCGTTCTTCAACGAGCACGAAGCGACCTTCCCGGCGCGTTCTTGTGTGGAAGTAGCGCGTCTGCCGAAAGACGTGAAGATTGAGATTGAGGCGATTGCGGTTCGTCGCTAATCTGTTTGCCCTCTCCGCTCCGGAGGGGGCTGTTTCTGGTGTTTCCCCTTCCCTGCAACGTTTTCATTCCCCTGCATTTTTCTCTGAAGCGCCTTCGCATTTCCCAAATTTACCCCATCTTCAAAGCACTGTTTTTTTATCCACAAGAGTATGATTGGCCGTACGTAATGGACGGGAATATATGCACCTTGTTCTCAAACATATTTTTGAAGTACAGCTTCTGCGTTTAACTATTATTAATGGGGTATTGTATGCGCTTTAACATGTTCAGTTGGGAAGCCTACCTTTTGGTCAGCATCCTTCTGTTAAACGGCTGTGCTACAACTGCGGTCAGCACTGATGATGCTAAAAATGTACCTGCTGAGCGTATCATTTCAAAATTTGCACAAACTAAAAATCCAGGCGATGCAACCCTGATCGTGAAGCGTGACTCTGGCTTTACTGGCAGCGGATGCAACATTGTTGTTTATCTTGACGGTAAAGCGATAGCGGAATTAGACACACGGGAGAAAGTGATATTCTATGCTCGACCCGGGGAACATATTTTAAGTGCAAAACAGACAAGCATTTGTGTCGCAGGTCTAAAAGAAGTCGGCATAACTCTTAAAGAAAATGATAAAAAAACTTACCGCATAGGATTTGGTGGGAATGTGGATATGTCCATAAATGCGACAGCCTTTTAAAAATCGGTAGTGATGTAAAGAACCTCCCTCAGTGCAAGTCCTGTCACAAAGTACATCTACAGGACAAGCCCATACCGCTGGGAAAATGTTGTCCTTGATAATCGCCTGGCGGCACTTCGTTTGCACAGGCCTACAAAACCATTGATATTACTCATTCTTTGTAGGCCTGGTAAGCGTAGCGCCACCCGGCAAATCACTCACAGCTCCCTATTGATTCCGCGTCGCCCTAAGCAACTTCTCCAGTGGATAAACCGCCGCAATCACCACCTCATCCTGAATCTTCGCTGCGTTATCCAGCTCGTTCTGAATCGAGGCGATCTCCTTATCATCCAGCGTCCCCTGACGCGCTACCAAATCCGTCAGACGCAGGCCAATCGACGCCAGTTTGTCCACCTCCTGAATCACCGGTTTGATGGCTTTCAGCTGATAGTTGCTTTCACTCAGCGCCAGCGCGTCGCTGGTGTTGTTCTGCCAGCGGGTGAAGACGTGGCGCAGGGCTTCCGCGCTTTCCGTATCTTCTGCGTCGCTTACCAGCCGTTCGACCCATTTATCCATCTGACGGACCGTGGCGCTCTCGGCGGTCAGTGCGTCGGCGTAGCGGTTTAGCGGCTCAAACTGATGATAATTCCCGGCCTGGAATTTCAGGTGCTGACGGGTGTAGTACTGCGCGGGCTCCACGGCCTGAGCGAGGATCTGCAGCGGCACCGTATCGGCGTTATTCGCCAGACGGGTGAACTGCGCCTGCTGCTGGCTGTGCTGTTGAAGCCCGACTGACACCGTCGTCCAGCTGTCCATCGCCTGCAAACGGGTGTACATGTTGTCGATATCGTTCACATCCTGCGCCGACCACAGACGCTCCGCCACCGCAAACGCACGCGGCCAGAGTTTGATATCCAGAACCGGGGCAATCACGTTTTCCGCCCACAGCGCCGCTTCGCCGCCGAGCAGATTAGCCTGCTGATCGGCATCCGGCACCGTCGGCTGTATACCTTCCGGCACCTCATTGAGACGCGCGCCAGTAATCGGGTAGCGGGCGTTGCCCACCAGGAAATAGCCGGTGAGTTTGTCGTCCGACACATTCACCACCGGGCGCGTTTCACCCATCCAGGTGTCGACGGTGAAGCTCACCTGGTTGTCGTCACGCCATTCGATGTTGTCCACCGCGCGACGGGATTTGCCGCTGAAATCGATAAATCCACGCCAGCCGGAAACCCCTTTCACCAGGGTGAAACTGCCCTCCACCGGTTTGCCTTTCAGGCGCGGCATGGTGAAAGTCCAGCTCTGGGCGCTGTCGGAATCGGCAATGATGTCCATGCCGTTTAAACCCTGAGGCACGATCTCGTTGCGGTAGTGATAGGCCGTGGACTGCGGCTGGTCGAGGTAAAATCCGGTGGAGAGAATGCCTTTGTAACCGTGCTTCGCCACTTCACCGAGGGCGTCCTGCCCTTGCCAGGACTGGATCAGAATGCTTTTCGGCAGGTCCGGATGATAGATCTCGTCCCAGCCGACCATCTGCCGGTGGTGTTTCTCAAGAATGGTTTCCAGTTTGCGGTTGAAATACGCCTGCAGCGCGTGGCTGTCGGCGAGTTTGTTGTCGCGCATAAACTGCTGGATGGCGGTGTTGCTTTTCCACTGGGTATCGTCAACTTCATCCCCGCCGATGTGCAGGTACGGATCGGGGAAGATCGCCGCCAGTTCGCTGACCATCGCCTCGGCGAAGGTGTAAGTCGCGTCTTTGGTCGGATCAAGAACCGGTTTTAGCACGCCCCAGTGGCGCTCCATCTCATACGGCCCCGGCGCGCTCATCAGCTCCGGATAGGCCACTGCAATCGCCGACGCGTGACCCGGCATGTCAATTTCAGGCACCACGCGAATGCCACGCGCGGTGGCGTAGCGCACCACGTCGCGCATTTGTTCTGGGGTGTAGAACAGCCCGTCGCTGGCGAGCTGCGTCAGTTTAGGATAGCGCTTCGAGGTAAACCGCCAGCCCTGATCGTCCGTCAGATGCCAGTGCAGGACGTTGAGCTTCGCCGCCGCCATGCCATCGATCTGGCGTTTGATGTCCTCCAGCGGGACGAAGTGACGCGCCGAATCGAGCAGCAGCCCGCGCCACGGGAAGCGCGGTGAGTCGTCAATCGACACCCACGGAATCGAGGTGTTTTCAGCACCGTTTTGAATCAGCTGGAGCAGGGTTTCCATCCCGCGCAGCGCACCAAAGCGCGTGTTGGCGGTGATGCTCACGCCGTTGGCATCCACGGTGAGTGTGTAGCTTTCATCGCTGTCCGGCAATGGCTGCGGCTTCACTTTTTTGGCGATAGAAATCGTAATGGTCGGCTTTTCGGGTTTGTCGGCCTGGGGCTGGAGCGTCCAGCCAGTTTGCAGCGCGATTCGCTGGCGCAAACGGTTTGCGGCATCACCCAGATCGTCACCGCTAACGCTGACGGAGATGTTATCGCTGAGGATCAGTGCGCCCTGCTTCGCAGGACGTTCAACGTGAGCGGGCCAGGGCATTAACGGCAGATCGCCTGCCGGAGCCGCCAGTGCAGAAGTACCGAGCAACAGCCCGGCGGTGATGAGGCTAAGACGTAACATAATGTTCCTTATCAGAATTTGACGGGCCAAAAACAGACAAAACATTTTGTTAACATGCGTACAAATTGTCGTCAAGCACAGCGCACGACGGGGATCACATGTTGGGGAATTTGGGAGAAAGGCTATTTTGTTGGGTGGCGGCTCAGTGTTGTGCGGCCTGATGCCCTCACCCCGGCCCTCTCCCACAGGGAGAGGGTGTCCAAGTCCCCTCTCCCTGTGGGAGTGTACGGTCCGGGGACATGGTAGACAGGTGTTCGGGGACATGGTGAACACTATTTAACATCCTTTACCCATGGTGATCGACTTTTTCTTCAGGTCGATCACCCCCACTTTCGTGCTGTACCACCACACCTCATAACAGCCATCTTCAGCCCCTTCCTTCAGTCCCACATATTCGCCCCTGAACGCTTTTCCTGCCTTCAGCGTTACCCCTCTCAGGCTCAGTTTTCCGCTGATATCCACTTTCCTGACCATCACGCCCTCGTCGTATTCCGGG
>NZ_PQVS01000014.1:0-123424 GCF_002922995.1 Lelliottia sp. 7254-16 | reverse complement strand
GAAGCGTTTCCGTAAGGCCGGGGCGACGCGCAGGGATGCGCGGAGAGGGTGCGACCTGCATGGATGCAGGATCGCGCCCGACCCGAAAGTCTGAAGGAATAAGCTGAGGGCACCGCGAAGCGGCGATAGCCCCCTTAACACGTTCACCGCAGAGAAACAGACAAAAAGCAGCGAACTAAGAGTGAACGGAACGATTCCACTACCGCTACAGAAAGCCTGAGCAACAAATCACACCTCAAAATCCAAATCATCTTCCCCGCGCAGTGGAATCAACTGCACTTTCTGCACGCGATGGCTCTCCACTTGCAACGTCTTCAGCACATAATCCCCCACCTGAACCTCTTCGCCCGGCTGCGGAATACGCTGTAAGTATTCCATCAATAAACCCGCGATGGTGTGATATTCACGCTTCTCATCCAGCGGCAGCGGAACATACTGAACCAGATCTTCCAGCGGCATATGGCCGTTGGCAGTCCATGAACCATCAGCATTTTTCTGGATGTCGTGACGAGCGTCGATCTCATCCACTTCATTAGGCAAATTCCCAGCGATGGTCTCCATCACATCGCTCAGCGTCACCAGCCCTTCCACGGAACCAAACTCATCCACCACGAAGGCAAAGTGGGTGCGCGCATTGCGGAACTGTTCGAGTGCGGAGAGCAGAGGCAGAGTTTCCGGGAACACCAGCGGCTGGCGGATCAGCGCGCGTAAATCCAGCGGCTCACCGCGCAACGATTGCTGTAACAGGTCGATGACATGCACCACGCCGAGCAAATCTTCCTCTTCTTCACCGCCGGTGACGACCACGCGGGTGTGCTGGTTTTTATCCAGCAGGGCGCGGATCTGCGCTTCAGGCGAGTTCAGGTCGATATGCTCGATATCGTGGCGCGATGTCATGATGCTGCTAACCGAGCGCTGATTAAGATTAAGCACACGCTCAATCATCCGCCGCTCCTGCGGGTTAAATATCTGGCTATCATCGTGGTCGGCAAGCAGTGAGGCTGATTCTGCATCCAGCTCGGCGTCCTCTTTTTTGCCGCTCAATAAGCGCAGAACCGTTTCTGCCGTACGCTGACGCAAGGTCTGATTGGCAGAGAGAAAACGGCGGCGGTTGAAAATCGCCAACTGATTCAGGGATTCAATAATCACCGAGAAACCAATCGCCGCGTACAGATAGCCTTTCGGAATATGGAAGCCAAAGCCGTCTGCGACCAGGCTAAAGCCGATCATCAGCAGGAAGCTCAGACACAAAATCACAATCGTCGGGTGGCTATTAACGAAGCGCGTCAGGGCCTTGCTCGCCATCACCATCAGGGTGATAGCAATAATCACCGCAGCCATCATGACGGCCAGATGGTCGACCATTCCCACGGCGGTAATCACCGAGTCGAGGGAGAAGACGGCGTCCAGCACCACGATTTGCGCGACTACCGGCCAGAATTTTGCCCCACGGCGCTGCGTGGTGTGTTCACTGTCCTTGCCTTCGAGCCGCTCATTCAGCTCAACCGTGGCCTTGAACAACAGGAATAACCCGCCGAACAGCATGATCACATCACGTGCGCTAAAGCTCAGATCGTGGAACGTGAAGATAGGGGTGGTCAGCGTGACCAGCCAGGAGATCGAGGCCAGCAGCAGCAAGCGCATCACCATTGCCAACAGCAAACCGGTTACGCGCGCACGATCGCGCTGCGCCGGGGGGAGTTTTTCGGCAAGAATGGCAATAAAGACCAGATTATCGATACCGAGGACTAATTCGATGACGATAAGCGTCACCAGCCCGGCCCAGATTGATGGATCGGCAATCCATTCCATAGTAATAGCAGTACCTTCAGTTATATGACATTTGTCACACTTCGATCATGGATAAAGCACGCGGAAATTGCAATGCTCTCCTGAGATTTCTCTTAATCATGATGTGCTAAATAGCCATCGGCATTAACCCTGATATTTGTATATGGAAGTGAAAACATCCATTCCCCCCAATAATTAGGAAATATCGTAGCAGGTGTTTTAATTATATTAATTGTCAATATAAAGATATTCCTAAAACTGCAAAACTTTGCGCTTAATATTATTCTTAAAAACCAATATTCGGACAGTTGTCTCCTTGCCTGCTATTAGGTTAGCTGCAACAATTCTCCTGCATCAAATGCAAAATCTTCTTGCTGCTATTTTTGTATCGGTCTTCAGGACGGTAATTCATTACTGCTCAGGCATTGAAAATGCTCGAAACATTTATCCTGAAGAATCTGATTTAAGAGGGTGTCTATCCATAATGCATTGTTTTGTCAGTATATTGGTAACTGAAAGCCAAGGGCGGTAGCGTGCCTGAAAGCGTGTGAATCAGCCTCGATTATTCTGTCAATAGCCAATGGATGAATAAGCTTTTTTTAGGACTGATGCCAGTTATATTTCTTTTCGATTAACTGCAATCTAAATGTCCAAACAACCCGCGCTTATTTAAATTGCACAGGATAATTACTCTACCAAAGTGATAAATAATCAATGATGAAATCCAAAATGAAATTGATGCCATTATTGGTGTCTGTGACCTTGATGAGTGGTTGTACGGTCTTACCCGGCAGCAATATGTCAACGATGGGCAAGGATGTGGTCAAACAACAGGACGCCGATTTTGATCTCGACAAAATGGTGAATGTTTATCCACTCACGCCACGCCTCGTCGAACAATTACGCCCGCGTCCCAATGTCGCCCAGCCAAATATGTCTCTGGACCAGGAAATCGCCTCTTATCAGTACCGCGTTGGGCCAGGCGATGTGGTTAGCGTGACTGTCTGGGATCACCCTGAATTGACGACGCCAGCCGGACAATACCGTAGCTCCAGCGACACCGGTAACTGGGTACAGCCTGACGGCACGATGTTCTATCCCTACATCGGCAAAGTCCACGTGGTGGGTAAAACCCTCGCAGAAATTCGTAGCGATGTTACCAGCCGCTTAGCGACGTACATCGCCGATCCGCAGGTGGACGTGAATATCGCCGCATTCCGCTCGCAGAAAGCCTACGTTTCGGGCCAAGTGAACAAATCCGGCCAGCAGGCCATCACCAACGTTCCGCTGACTGTTCTCGACGCGATTAACACTGCGGGCGGCTTAACGGATGCCGCCGACTGGCGCAATGTGGTGCTGACGCACAACGGCAAAGAGGAGCGCATTTCGCTCCAGGCGTTGATGCAAAACGGTGATTTGAGCCAAAACCGTCTGCTTTATCCGGGCGACATTCTGTTTGTTCCGCGTAACGACGATCTCAAAGTGTTCGTGATGGGCGAAGTGAAAAAACAGAGCACCCTCAAAATGGACTTCAGCGGCATGACCCTGACCGAAGCGCTGGGTAATGCAGAAGGCCTGGATCTGACATCCTCCAACGCCAGCGGCATATTCGTGATTCGTCCGCTGAAAGGTGAGGGCAGTGCGAAAGGCAAGATTGCCAACATCTACCAGCTGGATATGTCCGACGCGACCTCCCTGGTGATGGCGACCGAATTCCGCCTCCAGCCATACGATGTGGTGTATGTCACTACCGCGCCAGTCACTCGCTGGAACCGTCTGATCAACCAGTTGCTGCCAACCATCAGTGGCGTTCGCTACATGACGGACACGGCGCGCGACATTCATACCTGGTAATCCGCGATGTTTAACAAAATTCTGGTGGTATGCGTGGGGAACATTTGTCGTTCCCCGACGGCTGAAAGGTTGCTTCGTCATTATCAGCCCGATCTGGTAGTGGACTCCGCAGGGCTGGGAGCGCTGGTGGGTAAAGGGGCTGATGAACGCGCAACGAGCGTGGCAAAGGAACACAACCTCTCTCTGGACGGGCATTTCGCCCGCCAGGTTTCTGGCCGCTTATGCCGGGAATACGACCTGATCCTGGCGATGGAAAAACGTCACATCAACGCCTTGTGCGAGATAGCGCCAGAGATGCGCGGGAAAGTGATGCTGTTTGGTCACTGGGACAGTGAGCGCGAAATTCCCGATCCGTATCGCAAGAGCCGAGAGGCATTTGAGGCGGTTTATACCTTACTAGACCAGTCTGCCCAACAGTGGGCGCAGGCACTGAACGTTCAGCAGGGATAACAATGACAGAAAAAACAAAACCGTCTGCCGCCCCGATTTCGGGCAGTGATGAAATTGATATTGGTCGTCTGGTCGGGACGATTATCGAGGCGCGCTGGTGGGTGCTGGGTATTACAGCGGTATTTGCGCTGGCTGCCGTGATTTATACCCTGTTTGCTACGCCTATCTACAGCGCGGATGCGCTGGTGCAAATCGAGCAAAACTCCGGTAACTCGCTGGTGCAGGATATCGGCTCGGCGCTGGCCAATAAGCCACCGGCATCCGATGCAGAAATCCAGCTAATCCAGTCACGTATGGTGCTGGGCAAAACTGTTGACGATCTCGACCTGGATATCGCCGTCACCAAAAATACCTTCCCGGTGTTTGGTGCAGGCTGGGACCGCCTGATGGGCCGTCAAAACGACACTGTGAAAGTCACCACCTTTACCTTGCCTAAAGGCACGGCGAAAGATGTTTTCACCCTCACCGTGCTCGGGCCGAAACAGTATGAGCTC
The DNA here is from genome assembly GCF_002922995.1 of Lelliottia sp. 7254-16. Lineage (NCBI taxonomy): Bacteria > Pseudomonadati > Pseudomonadota > Gammaproteobacteria > Enterobacterales > Enterobacteriaceae > Lelliottia > Lelliottia sp. 7254-16. The sequence continues at coordinate 118,835 of NZ_PQVS01000014.1, read as the reverse complement.
AAAAGCGATGCGGGTTTTAGCGCACGCGGCGAAGTGGGACAGATGCTGACTAAAAACGGCGTCACCATGATGGTTAGCGATATTCAGGCTGCCGACGGCGGCGAGTTTACGGTCAGCAAATTCTCGATGCTGGGGATGATCAACAACCTGCAAAATAACCTTACCGTCACCGAAAACGGCAAAGATACGGGCGTTTTGAGCCTGACCTTTACCGGTGAAGATAAGGATATGATCCGCAACGTGCTGAACAGCATTACGCGCAACTACCTTGAGCAAAACGTCGAGCGTAAGTCAGAAGAGGCGGCGAAAAGCCTGGCCTTCCTGGCCAAACAGCTGCCGGAAGTGCGCACGCGTCTGGATGATGCCGAAAACAAACTGAACGCCTATCGCCAACAGAAAGACTCTGTCGATCTGCCGCTCGAAGCCAAATCGGTGCTCGATTCGATGGTCAACATCGATGCGCAGCTGAACGAACTGACGTTCAAAGAAGCGGAAATTTCCAAGCTTTATACCAAGGTCCACCCGGCCTACCGTACGCTGCTGGAAAAACGTCAGGCGCTGGAAGATGAGAAAACCAAACTCAACAACCGCGTGACCGCGATGCCGAAAACCCAGCAGGAAATTGTGCGTCTGACGCGCGATGTGGAATCCGGCCAGCAGGTGTATATGCAGCTGCTGAACAAGCAGCAAGAGCTGAAAATCACTGAAGCCAGCACCGTCGGCGACGTGCGTATCGTTGACCCGGCGATCACCCAGCCGGGCGTGCTGAAACCGAAGAAAGCGCTGATTATTCTGGGCAGCATGATCCTCGGTCTGATGCTCTCCATCGTGGGTGTGTTGCTGCGCTCTCTGCTCAATCGCGGTATCGAAAGCCCGCAGGTGCTTGAGGAAAATGGCATCAGCGTTTACGCCAGTATTCCGCTGTCGGAATGGCAAAAATCGCGCGATAGCGTCAAAACGGTTAAAGGGATCAAACGCTACAAACAGAGCCAGCTGCTGGCGGTGGGGAACCCGACGGATCTGGCGATTGAAGCGGTGCGCAGCCTGCGTACCAGCCTGCACTTCGCCATGATGCAGGCGAAAAACAACGTCCTGATGCTGACCGGGGTCAGTCCGTCGATTGGTAAAACCTTCGTCTGCGCCAACCTCGCGGCGGTGATTAGCCAGACCAACAAACGCGTGCTGCTGATCGACTGCGATATGCGTAAGGGCTACACCCACGAGCTGCTCGGTACCAATAACGTCAACGGCCTGTCGGAAATTCTGCTCGGTAAAGGCGAAATCAACCAAAGCGCCAAGCCGACGTCAATCACCAACTTTGACCTCGTGCCGCGTGGTCAGGTGCCGCCCAATCCGTCTGAACTGCTGATGAGCGGGCGTTTCACCCAACTGGTGAAATGGGCAAGCGAAAACTATGACCTGGTGCTGATCGATACTCCGCCAATTCTGGCTGTAACCGATGCCGCAGTGGTGGGCCGCCACGCCGGTACGACCCTGATGGTGGCGCGTTATGCGGTCAATACGCTTAAGGAAGTGGAAACCAGCCTGAGCCGCTTCGAACAGAACGGCATTGAGGTGAAAGGGGTGATTCTGAACTCCATATTCCGTCGCGCGACCGGGTACCAGGATTACGGGTACTACGAGTACGAATATAAGTCTGACAGTAAATAATCGTTTCCCCTCACCCTAACCCTCTCCCGAAAAGGAGAGGGAACTAAAACCCCTCATCCTTCGGGAGAGGGCAGGGGTGAGGGCAACAAGCCATTCGGGGAATAAAATGACAACATCACGCCCTTTGATCTCCATCTATATGCCTACCTGGAATCGCCAGCAGCTGGCGATCCGCGCGATTAAATCGGTCTTACGTCAGGACTACGACCACTGGGAATTGATCGTCGTCGATGATTGCTCGTCGTCTTATGAGCAGCTGCAAAAATTTGTCACCGAACTGAACGACCCGCGCGTGATTTACACCCATAACGATATCAATTCCGGGGCCTGCGCGGTGCGCAATCAGGCCATTATGCAGGCGAAAGGGGAGTTCCTGACCGGTATCGACGATGACGACGAATGGACGCCAAACCGTCTGTCGATTTTCCTGTCGCACAAACATCAACTGGTGACACATGCTTTTTTATACGCCAATGATTATGTCTGCCAGGGCGAAGTGTATTCGCAACCCGCCAGCCTGCCGCTGTATCCGAAATCGCCGTATTCGCGCCGCCTGTTTTACAAACGCAATATCATCGGTAATCAGGTCTTTACCTGGGCGTGGCGCTTCAAAGAGTGTTTATTCGATACCGAACTGAAAGCCGCACAGGATTACGACATTTTCCTGCGCATGGTGATGGAGTACGGCGAACCGTGGAAAGTGGACGACGCCACGCAGATTTTGCACATCAATCACGGCGAAATGCAGATCACCTCATCGCCGAAAAAATTCTCCGGCTACTTCCATTTTTACCGCAAGCACAAAGACAAATTCGACCGTGCCAGCCGGAAGTATCAGCTGTTTACTCTGTATCAGATCCGCAATAAACGCATGAACTGGCGCACGCTGCTGACGCTGTTTTCCGTGCGCAATACCAAGCGTCTGGCTGACGGGCTTCGGGGGAAATAATGATTCTGGAAGATTGCCGTGCCAACGGCTGGAGCCTGCGTCCATGTTGCATGGTTATTGCGTACCGCATCGCACATTTTTGCTCCGTGTGGCGCAAAAAAAATGTGCTCAACAATATATGGGCCGCACCGGTTCTGGTGCTGTACCGCATCATCACCGAATGCCTGTTTGGCTATGAAATCCAGGCCGCCGCGACTATCGGACGCCGTTTCACCATTCACCACGGCTACGCCGTTGTTATCAATAAGTTCGTCGTCGCAGGTGATGATTTCACCATTCGGCACGCCGTCACTATCGGCAATCGTGGCCCGGAAAGCCTGGCCTGCCCGATGATTGGCAACAACGTTGAACTCGGCGCTAACGTGGTGATGATTGGCGATATTACCGTCGGCAACAACGTCACAATTGGCGCAGGCAGCGTGGTACTGGACAGCATTCCGGATAACGCTCTGGTGGTCGGTGAAAAAGCCCGCGTGAAGGTCATCAAATGAATATTCTGCAATTTAACGTTCGCCTCGCAGAAGGCGGGGCGGCTGGCGTGGCACTGGATCTGCATCAGCGCGCGCTGCAAAAAGGATTACAGTCCCGCTTTGTGTACGGCTACGGCAAGGGCGGCAAAAAAAGTGTCAGCCACGATAACTATCCTCACGTGCTGAAACAGACGCCACGTCTGACCTCTATTGCCAACATCGCGCTGTTTCGTCTCTTCAACCGCGATCTGTTTGGCAATCTGAATAACCTGTACCGCACCGTGACGCGTACCACCGGACCGGTGGTTCTCCATTTCCACGTCCTTCATAGCTACTGGCTGAAACTGGAAGAGGTGGTCGCGTTCTGTGAAAACGTGCAGGCGCATAAACCGGATACCACCTTTGTCTGGACGCTGCACGATCACTGGAGCGTCACCGGGCGCTGTGCCTTCACCGACGGTTGCGAAGGCTGGAAAACGAACTGCCAGAAATGCCCGACGCTTGCCAACTATCCACCGGTCAAAGTGGATCGCGCGCATCAGCTGGTCGGCGATAAACGTCGGCTGTTCCGCGACATGCTGGCGCTCGGCTGCCAGTTTATCTCTCCGAGTCAGCATGTTGCTGACGCCTTCAACAGTCTGTATGGACCTGGGCGCTGCAAAATTATTAATAACGGTATCGATGTCGCGACGGAAGAAATTCTGGCGGAACTGACGCCGGTTGCCGTCACGCCGGGCAAGCCGAAAATCGCGGTGGTTGCTCATGACCTGCGCTACGACGGTAAAACCAATCAACAGCTGGTGCGCGACATGATGGCGCTCGGCGACAAAATCGAGCTGCACACCTTCGGCAAATTCTCACCGTTCGAGGGGCCGAACGTCACCAACCACGGCTTTGAAACCGATAAGCGCAAGCTGATGAGTGCCCTGAACGGGATGGACGCTCTGGTGTTCAGTTCACGCGTGGATAACTATCCGCTGATTTTGTGTGAAGCGCTGTCGATTGGTGTACCTGTCATCGCCACCCACAGCGACGCCGCGCGCGAAGTGCTGGAAAAATCGGGCGGGAAAACCTTCAGCGAGGATGAGGTGCTGCCGCTGGTGCAACGACCAAAAGCCGAGATTGCCCAGGCCGTTTTTAACACCAGCCTGGAATCGTTCCGCAACCGCAGCCGCAAGGCGTACAGCGGCCAACAGATGCTGGAGGAGTATGTCTCGTTCTATCAGAATCTGTAGTTATCTGCTGTTACCGCTCATCTATCTGCTGGTCAACGTCAAAATAGCCCAACTGGGTGAAAGCTTCCCGATAACCATTGTCACCTTCTTGCCGCTCTTGCTGCTGCTGTACGTCGAGAAGATTAGCGTTAAGAAGCTGATGATTGCCCTGGGGCTGGGTTTTGGTTTAACGGCATTTAACTACATCTTTGGTCAGTCGCTGGATGCCAGTAAGTACGTGACCTCCACCATGCTCTTTGTCTATATCGTGATTATTATTGGTATGGTCTGGAGTATTCGCTTTAAAACAATTTCTCCGCACAATTATCGGAAGATCCTCAGGTTCTTTTATATTGCCGTGGCGTTCATTGTTGTGCTTGCTGCACTGGAAATGGCGCAAATTATTTTGACCGGCGGCAGCAGTCTGATGGAGATTATTTCGAAATATCTCATTTACAGTAATAGCTATGTCATGAACTTCATTAAGTTTGGTGGCAAGCGAACCACTGCGCTCTATTTCGAACCGGCATTTTTTGCTCTGGCACTAATCTCAATTTGGCTCAGCATCAAACAGTTTGGTATCAAAACGCCCAAGACCGATGCTATGATTCTTGCAGGGATTGTTCTGTCAGGTTCCTTCTCTGGGGTAATGACATTTATCTTGTTTTACCTGCTTGAATGGGCCTTTCAGTATCTCAATAAAGACGCGATTAAGAAAAAACTACCGTTAGCAATAATTTCGCTAACCGTATTTTTAGTGGGTATTGTTTTTGCATTTCCCTACATCTCGACGCGTCTGGGTGATTTAGGTACGGAAGGCTCATCGTCCTATTATCGCATTATCGGCCCGCTGGTGATGGTTGGGTATTCGTTAACCCATATTGATGGTGTAGTCAGATTTGGCTCACTTTACGAATATGTTGCATCATTCGGAATCTTTAACGGTGCGGATGTCGGTAAAACCATAGACAATGGTCTGTATCTGTTAATTATTTACTTTTCCTGGTTCGCCGTGCTGTTAACGCTCTGGTACCTGTTTAAAGTGTTTAAAATGATGATTAACGCATTTGGTGATAATCAGAATTTTCGTGTTCAGCTTTATCTTTTTACACCAGTGTCGCTGTTCTTTACTGGGTCAATATTTAGCCCGGAATATGCATTCTTAATTGTCTGTCCGTTTATTTTGCGTAAAGCGCTCAATATTACGAACGTATGACGAAACGAGGTGGTTTATGTTTCTTAGCGTCATTACTGTCGCCTTTCGCAACCACGAAGGGGTCGTAAAAACCTGGCGCTCGCTGCGCAATCTGGCACGCGATCCGAGCATCACCTTTGAATGGGTAGTGGTGGACGGCGGTTCGAACGATGGCACGGCGGAGTTTCTGGAAAAACTCAACGGTGAGTTCAACTTACGTTACATCAGCGAGAAAGATAACGGCATTTACGATGCGATGAATAAAGGCATCGAGATGGCGCAAGGGCGCTATGCAATCTTCCTCAATTCGGGTGATGTTTTCCATGAAGATGTGGCGCTGTTTGCCCGCCAACTGTCGCGTCAGAAAGAGGACGCGATGTTTATCGGTGATGCGCTGCTGGACTTTGGTGATGGTAATAAAATTCGACGAAGCGCCAAAAGCGGCTGGTATATCTACCACAGTTTACCGGCCAGCCATCAGGCGATTTTCTTCCCGACTGCCGGGCTGAAAAAACAGCCGTATGACTTGCAATATAAAGTGTCATCAGATTATGCGTTGGCCGCCAGTTTGTATAAATCTGGGTATCCGTTCCGCCGCATAAAAGGGCTGGTGTCGGAATTCTCAATGGGCGGAGTGTCAACCTCGAATAATCTGGAATTATGTCAGGATGCCAAAAAAGTGCAGCGCAATATATTACGCGTGCCGGGCTTCTGGGCGGAATTATCCTATTTATTACGTCTGAGAACGACAGGCAAAACGAAAGCCTTATATAACAAAGCGTAAGTATAAGGAAAGGTGATGCAGGATCTCAGTGGTTTTACCGTCCCGAAAGGTTTTCGCGGTGGTAATGGAATTAAGGTGCAACTCTGGTGGGCCGTGCAAGCAACATTATTTGCCTGGTCTCCGCAGGTGTTGTATCGCTGGCGAGCTTTTTTGTTGCGTTTATTTGGCGCGAAAATTGGTAAAAATGTGGTTATTCGCCCGTCAGTGAAAATTACCTATCCCTGGAAATTAACCCTCGGTGATTACGCCTGGGTAGGTGATGACGCGGTGTTATATACCCTTGGTGAGATAACGATTGGCGCAAATTCCGTGGTGTCGCAGAAGTGTTATTTGTGCACCGGTAGCCATGATTTTATGAGTCAGCATTTTGATATTAATGCCACGCCGATTGTGATCGGCGAAAAATGCTGGCTGGCGACAGATGTTTTTGTCGCACCTGGTGTTTCTGTTGGCGATGGCACGGTCATTGGTGCCCGCAGCAGCGTTTTTAAATCGCTACCGGCAAATAAGATTTGCCGTGGCAACCCCGCAGTGGTGATACGCGAACGCGTTGAAACTGAATAATTTCTGATTGATAAGTACAGAGGAATATAAACATGTCTAAAGTCGCTCTCATCACTGGCGTTACCGGTCAGGACGGTTCTTACCTGGCGGAATTCCTGCTGGATAAAGGTTACGAAGTTCACGGTATTAAACGCCGCGCCTCTTCGTTTAACACCGAGCGTGTGGACCACATTTATCAGGATCCTCATGCCGCTAACCCGAAATTCCATTTGCACTACGGCGACCTGACCGACAGCTCCAACCTGACGCGTATTCTGCAGGAAGTGCAGCCGGATGAAGTGTACAACCTGGGCGCAATGAGCCACGTAGCGGTCTCCTTCGAATCCCCGGAATACACCGCAGATGTCGATGGCATGGGTACGCTGCGCCTGCTGGAAGCGATTCGCTTCCTCGGCCTGGAAAAGAAAACCCGTTTCTACCAGGCGTCCACCTCTGAGCTGTACGGCCTGGTACAAGAAATCCCGCAGAAAGAGACCACGCCATTCTACCCGCGCTCTCCGTATGCGGTCGCCAAACTGTACGCCTACTGGATCACCGTGAACTACCGCGAATCCTACGGCATGTACGCCTGTAACGGCATTCTGTTCAACCACGAATCCCCACGTCGTGGCGAAACCTTCGTGACTCGCAAAATCACCCGCGCCATTGCCAACATCGCTCAGGGCCTGGAATCTTGCCTGCACCTCGGCAACATGGATTCCCTGCGTGACTGGGGTCATGCGAAAGACTACGTGAAAATGCAGTGGATGATGTTGCAGCAGGATAACCCGGAAGATTTCGTGATTGCGACCGGCGTGCAGTACTCCGTGCGTCAGTTCGTTGAAATGGCGGCGGCACAGCTTGGCATCAAACTGCGCTTCGAAGGCACTGGCGTAGAAGAGCGCGGTGTGGTGGTTTCTGTCACCGGTCACGATGCGCCGGGCGTGAAACCAGGCGATGTGATCGTCCAGGTTGACCCGCGTTACTTCCGTCCTGCGGAAGTGGAAACCCTGCTAGGCGACCCGACCAAAGCGCACGAAAAACTGGGCTGGAAACCGGAAATCACCCTGCAGGAAATGGTCTCTGAAATGGTTGCCAACGATCTTGAAGCAGCGAAAAAGCACTCTCTGCTCAAGTCTCATGGCTACGAGGTTGCCATCGCGCTGGAGTCCTGAGTCATGACCAAACAACGTATTTTTGTCGCCGGTCATCGTGGAATGGTGGGTTCAGCCATTGTCCGTCAGCTGGAGCAGCGCGGCGACGCTGAACTGATTGTCCGCACCCGCGACGAGCTCAACCTGCTCGATGGCCAGGCGGTGCAGCAGTTTTTTGCCGAAGAACGTATAGACCAGGTGTATCTGGCGGCAGCGAAAGTGGGCGGTATTGTCGCCAACAACAGCTACCCGGCGGATTTCATCTACGAGAACATGATGATCGAGAGCAACATCATTCACGCCGCGCATCTGCACAACGTGAACAAGCTGCTGTTCCTCGGCTCATCCTGTATCTACCCGAAGCTGGCCAAACAGCCAATCGCCGAAAGCGAGCTGTTACAGGGAACGCTGGAAGCGACGAACGAACCCTACGCGATTGCAAAAATTGCCGGGATCAAACTGTGCGAATCCTATAACCGCCAGTATGGCCGCGACTATCGTTCGGTGATGCCGACCAATCTGTACGGTCCGCACGATAACTTCCACCCGAGTAATTCGCACGTGATCCCGGCGCTGCTGCGTCGGTTCCACGAAGCGACGGCGGAAAACACCCCGGATGTGGTGGTGTGGGGCAGCGGGACGCCGATGCGCGAGTTCCTGCACGTGGATGATATGGCGGCCGCCAGTATTCACGTGATGGAGCTGGACCGCGAGGTGTGGGCTGAGAACACCCAGCCGATGCTGTCGCACATCAACGTCGGTACTGGCGTTGATTGCACCATTCGCGAACTGGCGCAGACTATCGCCCAGGTGGTGGGCTACAAAGGACGCGTGGTGTTCGACGCCACTAAGCCCGATGGCACACCGCGTAAATTGCTGGACGTGACGCGTCTGCACCAGCTCGGCTGGTATCACGAAGTGTCGCTCGAACAGGGACTGGCCAGTACGTACCAGTGGTTCCTGGAAAACCAGCACCGCTTCCGGGGGTAATTATGTTTTTAAGTCAGGAAGATTTTGCCACGGTGGTACGTTCCACTCCGCTGATTTCCATCGATTTAATCGTAGAGAATGAACGCGGCGAGTTTCTTCTCGGCAAGCGCACCAATCGCCCGGCGCAAGGGTTTTGGTTCGTGCCGGGAGGACGCGTGCAAAAAGATGAGACGTTAGAAAATGCTTTCGAACGTCTCACTCTGGCGGAGCTGGGGCTGCGTCTGCCGATGGCGGCAGGCCAGTTTTACGGGGTATGGCAGCACTTCTATGACGATAACTTCTCCGGCACTGATTTCAGCACTCACTACGTGGTGCTGGGTTTTCGCCTGAAAGTGAGTGAGGCAGACCTGCGTCTGCCTGATTCTCAACACGACGATTACCGCTGGCTGGAACAGGGCGCGTTGCTGGCGAGTGACAACGTTCACGACAACAGCCGCGCGTACTTCCTCGTTGATCGTCAGGCCGGAGTGCCAGGCATATGAAAATTTTGGTGTACGGAATCAACTATTCGCCGGAGTTAACCGGTATCGGCAAGTACACCGGTGAGATGGTGGAGTGGATGGCCCGTCAGGGTCACGAGGTGCGGGTCATTACGGCCCCGCCTTACTACCCGGAATGGAAGGTCGGCGAGCGTTATTCCAGCTGGCGCTATCGCCGCGAGCAGGGAGCCGCGACCGTCTGGCGTTGCCCGCTGTATGTGCCAAAACAACCCTCGACGCTGAAACGCCTGCTGCATTTGGGAAGCTTTGCCCTGAGCAGTTTCTTCCCGCTGATGGCTCAGCGTCGTTGGAAGCCGGATCGCATTATCGGCGTGGTGCCAACCCTGTTTTGTACGCCAGGTATGCGCCTGCTGGGCAAACTCAGTGGCGCCCGCACCTTGCTGCACATCCAGGATTATGAAGTGGACGCCATGCTCGGCTTAGGTATGGCCGGGAAAGGCAAGGGCGGAAAAGTTGCGAAACTGGCCAGTGCCTTTGAGCGCAGCGGTCTGCATAACGTCGATTATGTTTCGACAATTTCGCGCTCGATGATGAATAAAGCGCAGGAGAAAGGCGTTCCGGCGCAGAAAATTGTCTTCTTCCCGAACTGGTCCGAAGTGGCGCGTTTTCGCGACGTGACGCAGAGCGATGCGCTGGCATTACGTGCGCAGCTCGGTTTACCTGTCGATCAAAAAATCATTCTTTACTCCGGCAACATCGGGGAAAAACAGGGACTGGAAAGCGTTATCGACGCCGCGCAGCAGCTTGATAAACATCCGTGGGTGTTTGTGATTGTCGGGCAGGGCGGCGGTAAAGCCCGGCTTGAAAAAATGGTCAGCGAACGCGGCCTGAAGAACGTTAAATTTTTCCCGCTTCAGTCTTACGAGGCACTGCCTGCCTTGCTGAAGATGGGTGATTGTCATCTGGTGGTGCAAAAGCGCGGCGCAGCCGATGCGGTTCTGCCGTCCAAACTGACCAATATTTTGGCCGTCGGCGGCAACGCGGTGATCACCGCTGAGCCTGAAACCGAGTTAGGCCAGCTGTGCGAAAGCTATCCGGGGATCGCCGTTTGCGTGGAACCGGAATCGGTCAATGCGCTGGTGACCGGGATTGAACTGGCTCTCGCCATGCCGAAAGAGAACACGGTGGCACGTGAATATGCCGAACGCACGCTCGAGAAAGAGAACGTGCTTAGCCAATTTATTGCAGATATACGGGGATAAATCATGAGTCAGAATAAATTGTACCCGGTGGTGATGGCGGGTGGCTCTGGTAGTCGGCTGTGGCCGCTGTCCCGCGTGCTTTACCCCAAGCAGTTCCTGTGCCTGAAAGGGGAGCTCACCATGCTGCAAACCACGGTTTCGCGTCTCAACGGCGTGGAGTGCGAAAGCCCGGTGGTGATTTGCAACGAGCAGCACCGTTTTATCGTTGCCGAGCAGCTGCGTCAGCTCAATAAGCTGACCGAAAACATCATTCTTGAGCCCGCTGGCCGCAATACCGCGCCGGCGATTGCCCTGGCGGCACTGGCCGCCCAGCGCAGCAGCCCGGACTGTGACCCGCTGATGTTGGTACTGGCCGCAGACCACGTGATTCAGCAGGAAGACGCCTTCCGTGACGCGGTGCGTGCTGCCATTCCGTATGCCGAAAGCGGCAAACTGGTGACCTTCGGCATCGTGCCGGACCTGCCGGAAACAGGATATGGTTACATTCGTCGCGGCGATGTGACCACTGGCGAAGGTGATAGCGTGGCGTTTAACGTGGCGCAGTTTGTCGAAAAACCGAATCTGGAAACGGCGCAGGCTTACGTCGCCAGCGGCGAATATTACTGGAACAGCGGCATGTTCCTGTTCCGCGCCGGGCGCTATCTGGAGGAGCTGGAGAAGTATCGCCCGGATATTCTTCGCGCCTGCGAAAAAGCGATGGCGGTGGTTGACCCGGATCTCGACTTTATCCGCGTGGACGAAGCGTCATTCCTCGCCTGCCCGGAAGAGTCAGTGGACTATGCGGTGATGGAGCGCACGGCGGACGCGGTAGTGGTACCGATGGATGCGGGCTGGAGCGATGTTGGCTCGTGGTCGTCACTGTGGGAAATCAGCGCTCATACGGCGGAAGGCAACGTCCATCATGGCGATGTCATCAGTCATAAAACCGAAAACAGCTATATCTATGCGGAGTCTGGTCTGGTGACCACCGTGGGCGTGAAAGATTTGGTGGTAGTGCAGACCAAAGACGCGGTGCTGATTGCCGATCGCAACTCGGTGCAGGACGTCAAAAAAGTCGTCGAGCAGATCAAAGCTGATGGTCGTCATGAGCATCACATTCACCGCGAAGTGTACCGTCCGTGGGGCAAATATGACTCCATCGATGCGGGCGAGCGTTATCAGGTCAAGCGCATCACCGTGAAACCCGGTGAGGGGCTATCCGTGCAGATGCACCATCATCGCGCCGAACACTGGGTGGTGGTGGCAGGCACGGCAAAAGTCACCATTGATGATGACGTCAAACTGCTCGGCGAAAACGAATCTATCTATATCCCGCTCGGTGCGACCCATTGCCTGGAAAACCCAGGGAAAATTCCTCTCGATCTGATCGAAGTGCGCTCCGGTTCCTACCTGGAAGAGGACGACATTGTCCGCTTCCAGGACCGGTACGGACGGGTTTAGCGCCGGTTAACAACGCCCGGAGGCGCTTCGCTTACCGGGCCTACAGGAACGTAGGCCGGATAAGCGCAGCGCCATCCGGCAAATAACGACAACGATAATTTTGGCCACTTTCTGGTCAGGGCCGACTGTTGCCTGAAAAAGGGTAAAACCATGAATAAATTAACCTGTTTCAAAGCCTACGATATTCGCGGCAAGTTAGGCGAAGAGTTGAATGAAGACATCGCGTGGCGCATTGGTCGCGCGTACGGCGAATATCTGAAACCGAAAACTATCGTGCTGGGCGGCGATGTGCGCCTGACAAGCGAAGCGCTAAAACTGGCGCTGGCGAAAGGGTTGCAGGACGCGGGTGTGGATGTGCTGGATATCGGCCTGTCCGGTACCGAAGAGATCTATTTCGCCACCTTCCACCTCGGTGTAGACGGCGGTATCGAAGTCACCGCCAGCCATAACCCGATGGATTACAACGGCATGAAGCTGGTGCGTGAAGGCGCACGTCCAATCAGCGGCGACACCGGCCTGCGCGACGTACAGCGTCTGGCCGAAGCCAACGATTTCCCGCCGGTAAACGAAGCCGCGCGCGGTACCTACCAACAAATCGATCTGCGCAAAGACTATATCGATCACCTGCTCGGCTACATCAACGTCAAAAATATCACCCCGCTGAAGCTGGTGATCAACTCCGGGAACGGCGCGGCCGGTCCGGTGGTGGATGCTCTCGAAGCGCGCTTTAAAGCGCTGAATGTCCCGGTCACCTTCGTGAAAGTTCACAACACCCCGGACGGCAACTTCCCGAACGGTATTCCTAACCCGCTGCTGCCCGAGTGCCGGGACGATACCCGCAATGCGGTGATTGAGCACGGCGCGGACATGGGCATCGCCTTTGACGGCGACTTTGACCGCTGCTTCTTGTTCGATGAGAACGGCCAGTTTATCGAAGGCTATTACATCGTCGGCCTGCTGGCTGAAGCCTTCCTCGAAAAAAATCCGGGCGCGAAAATCATTCACGATCCGCGCCTCTCCTGGAACACCGTCGACGTAGTGAGCGCGGCGGGCGGCACGCCGGTGATGTCGAAAACCGGTCACGCGTTCATCAAAGAGCGCATGCGCGAAGAAGACGCGATTTACGGCGGCGAAATGAGCGCCCATCACTACTTCCGCGATTTTGCCTACTGCGACAGCGGAATGATCCCGTGGCTGCTGGTGACGGAACTGCTGTGCCTGAAAGGACAAACCCTGGGCGAACTGGTCCGTGACCGCATGGCGGCGTTCCCGGCGAGCGGCGAGATCAACAGCAAGCTGGAACTGCCCGCCGAGTCTATCGCCCGCGTGGAGCAACATTTTGCGCTGCACGCGCTGGAGATCGACCGCACGGACGGGATCAGCATGTCGTTCCCGCAGTGGCGCTTTAATTTGCGCTCGTCGAATACGGAGCCGGTGGTGCGCCTGAACGTGGAGTCGCGCGCTGATGTTCCGCTGATGGAGGCGCGAACGCAGGACATTTTGGCGCTGTTGAAGGCGTAATGGCATTTCGTCGCCCGCTACATTCCCCTCACCCCTGTCCTCTCCCAAGAGGGGCGAGGGGGAAAAGACCGCACCGAGCGATCCCCTCTCCCCTTTGAGGAGAGGGTTAGGGTGAGGGGTGTAGTGGGGAACTTAAAGGAACAACGATGACAAATCTAAAAAAGCGCGAGCGAGCCAAAACGAATGCATCGTTAATTTCAATGGTGCAGCGTTTTTCTGACATCACCATCATGTTCGGTGGGCTGTGGGTGGTGTGTCAGGTCAGCGGGCTGTCGTTTTTATATATGCATTTGCTGATGGCGCTTTTGGCGCTGGTGGTCTTTCAGATGATCGGTGGGATGACCGATTTCTACCGCTCTTACCGTGGCGTCAAAATCACCACCGAACTGATGCTACTCCTGCAAAACTGGACGCTCAGCCTGATCTTCAGCGCCGGGCTGGTGGCGTTCAGCAGCGACTTCGATAACAGCCTCAAAACCTATCTGTGCTGGTATGCGTTAACCAGCGTCGGAATGGTGGTCTGCCGCTCCCTGATCCGCTTCTTCGCCGGGTGGCTGCGCAATCGCGGCTACAACAAGCGTTATGTGGCGGTGGCCGGGGATTTACCCGTGGGCCAGGCGTTGCTGGACAGTTTCCGCAAAGAGCCGTGGCTGGGCTTTGACGTGGTGGGGGTTTATCACGACGCCAAACCGGGCGGCGTAACGGCTGACTGGGCGGGCAACTACGAACAGTTGATTGAAGATGCCCGTGCGGGAAAAATTCACAACGTCTATCTCGCCCTCAAAATGAGCGAAGAGTCGTGCATTAAATACCTGATGCGCGAGCTGGCCGATACGACCTGCTCGGTTATCCTGATCCCCGATGTGTTTACCTTCAATATCCTGCATTCGCGTATCGAAGAGGTAAATGGCGTACCGGTTGTGCCGCTGTATGACACGCCGCTGTCCGGGATCAATCGCCTGCTGAAACGCGCGGAAGATATTGTCCTTTCCTCTCTGATCCTGCTGCTGATTTCGCCGGTACTGTGCGGGATTGCGCTGGCGGTCAAACTCACTTCACCTGGCCCGATTATTTTCCGCCAGACCCGCTACGGAATGGACGGCAAGCCGATCATGGTCTGGAAGTTTCGCTCAATGAAAGTGATGGAAAATGCCAGCGTCGTGACCCAGGCCACGCAGAACGATCCGCGCGTAACCCGCGTCGGGAACTTCCTGCGCCGCACGTCGCTGGACGAACTGCCGCAATTTATCAACGTACTGACCGGCGGAATGTCGATCGTCGGGCCGCGCCCCCATGCCGTCGCGCATAACGAGCAGTACCGCGCGCTAATCGAGGGCTACATGCTACGTCACAAAGTGAAGCCCGGCATCACCGGATGGGCGCAAATCAACGGCTGGCGCGGTGAAACCGACACGCTGGAAAAAATGGAAAAACGCGTTGAGTTCGATCTGGAGTACATCCGCGAGTGGAGTGTCTGGTTCGATATCAAAATCGTGTTTCTGACGATTTTTAAAGGTTTTGTCAACAAAGCGGCGTACTAACATGAGCTTACGTGAAAAAACCATCAGCGGTGCTAAGTGGTCAGCGATGGCCACGATCATCATCATCGGCCTCGGGCTGGTGCAGATGACCGTGTTGGCACGCATTATTGATAATCATCAGTTTGGTTTGCTGACGGTATCGTTAGTGATTATCGCCCTGGCCGATACGTTGTCGGATTTCGGTATTGCCAACTCGATTATTCAGCGTAAGGAGATCAGCCATCTTGAGCTGACCACTCTTTACTGGCTTAACGTCGGGCTGGGCATTGCGGTGTGTGTGGGAGTGTTTTTGCTGAGTGGTGTTATTGGCGATGTGCTGAATAACCCGGACCTCGCGCCGCTCATTCGCACGCTGTCATTTGCATTTGTGGTGATTCCACACGGTCAGCAGTTCCGCGCGCTGATGCAAAAGGAGCTGGAGTTCAACAAAATCGGCATGATCGAGACCTCATCGGTGCTGGCCGGGTTTACCTTCACCGTGGTCAGCGCCCATTTTTGGCCGCTGGCGATGACGGCGATCCTTGGGTATCTGGTCAACACCGCGGTGCGTACGCTGCTGTTTGGCTTCTTTGGCCGCAAAATTTACCGTCCGGGCTTTCATTTCTCGCTGGCATCGGTGTCATCCAATTTGCGTTTTGGCGCATGGCTGACCGCCGATAGCATCATCAATTACGTTAATACCAACCTCTCCACGCTGTTTCTGGCGCGTATTCTCGGCGCCAGCGTCGCGGGCGGCTATAACCTCGCTTACAACGTGGCGGTGGTGCCGCCGATGAAACTCAACCCCATCATTACCCGCGTGCTGTTCCCGGCGTTTGCCAAAATTCAGGACGACACCGAAAAGCTGCGCGTGAACTTCTACAAGCTGCTGTCAGTGGTGGGGATTATCAACTTCCCGGCGCTGCTTGGGCTGATGGTGGTTTCAAACAATTTTGTCCCGCTGGTGTTTGGCGAGAAGTGGAGCGGGATTATCCCGATTCTGCAGCTGCTGTGCGTGGTGGGGCTGCTGCGTTCCGTCGGTAATCCGATTGGTTCGCTGCTGATGGCCAAAGCACGCGTTGATATCAGCTTCAAATTCAATGTTTTTAAAACCTTTCTGTTTATTCCGGCGATCGTGGTAGGCGGCCAAATGGCGGGTGCGATTGGCGTGACGCTGGGCTTCCTGCTGGTGCAGATCATCAATACGGTTCTGAGCTATTTCGTGATGATCAAACCGGTGCTCGGCTCCAGTTATCGCCAGTACATCCTGAGCCTGTGGCTGCCGTTTTACCTGTCCCTGCCGACACTTGCGGTGAGCTACGGATTAGGGTTTGTGCTTAACGGACATCTGTCGCTGGGTGTGCTGCTGGCGGTACAAATTGCCGCCGGTGCGCTGGCGTTTGTGGTGATGATTGTGCTGTCCCGTAACGCGCTGGTGGTCGAAATGAAGCGCCAGTTTTGTCGCAGCGAGAAGATGAAGACGTTACTGAGGGCGGGGTGATTTCCCCCTCACCCTAACCCTCTCCCTCAGGGAGAGGGGACAGTCTGTGCATATTTCACCCTCTCCCGTGGGAGAGGGCCGGGGTGAGGGCATCAGGCCGCACCTGTTATGTGAAGAACCCCTTTTAGAGGTCATTATGAAATTATTGATTCTTGGCAACCATACCTGCGGCAACCGTGGCGACAGCGCCATTCTGCGCGGTTTACTGGATGCAATTAACACCCTTGAGCCTGAGACAGAAGTGGATGTGATGAGCCGCTACCCGGTGAGCTCGTCGTGGTTACTGAATCGTCCGGTGATGGGCGATCCGCTCTACAGCCAGATGAAACAGCACAATAACGCGGCGGGCGTAGTGGGGCGTGTGAAGAAGGTGCTGCGCCGACGCTATCAGCATCAGGTGCTGCTGTCGCGTGTGACTGACACCGGCAAGCTGCGCAATATCGCCATTGCGCAAGGCTTTACTGATTTTGTGCGCCTGCTGTCGGGTTATGACGCCATCATCCAGGTCGGTGGTTCGTTCTTCGTCGATCTGTACGGCGTACCGCAGTTTGAACATGCGCTCTGTACTTTTATGGCGAAAAAGCCGCTGTTTATGATTGGTCACAGCGTTGGACCATTCCAGGACCCGCAGTTTAACCAACTGGCGAACTATGTTTTTGGTCACTGTGACGCGTTGATTCTGCGTGAATCCGTGAGCCTCGACCTGATGAAACGCAGCGAGATTGATACGTCGAAAGTGGAACATGGCGTGGATACGGCCTGGCTGGTGGATCATCAGGAGCAGAATTTTGTTGCCAGCTACGCGGTGCAGCACTGGCTGAACGTCGCGGCACAGCAAAAAACGGTCGCCATTACCCTGCGCGAACTGGCTCCGTTCGATAAACGTCTGGGAACGACCCAGGCGGCCTACGAACAGGCCTTCGCCGAGGTGGTGAATCGCGTGCTCGACAGTGGCTATCAGGTGCTGGCGCTCTCGACCTGTACCGGAATTGACAGTTACAACAAAGATGACCGCATGGTGGCGCTAAATTTGCGTCATCTGGTGAACGATCCGTCGCGCTACCACGTGGTGATGGATGAACTCAACGATCTGGAAATGGGCAAGCTGCTTTCTGCCTGCGACCTGACGGTGGGGACGCGCCTGCACTCCGCGATTATCTCGATGAACTTTGGCACGCCTGCCATCGCCATCAACTACGAGCACAAATCAGCGGGCATTATGCAGCAGCTCGGGATGCCAGAAATGGCGGTGGATATTCGCCATCTGCTCGACGGTTCCCTTGGCGCAATGGTCGGCGATACGCTGGGTCAGCTCCCTGCCATCAATGAACGCCTGGCGCGTGCGGTGAAAGCCGAGCGGGAAAATGGCATCAGCATGGTGAAATCCGTCCTCGATCGCATCGGGGAGGGCAAATGAAGGTTGGTTTCTTCTTACTGAAATTCCCGCTCTCGTCTGAAACGTTTGTGTTGAACCAGATCACCGCGTTTATCGATATGGGATACAACGTGGAGATTGTCGCCCTGCAAAAGGGCGATACGCAGAATACCCATGCCGCCTGGACGCAGTATGATTTGGCGGCGAAAACCCGCTGGTTGCAGGATGAACCCCAGGGGCGACTGTCAAAACTGCGCTACCGCGCCACGCAAACGCTGCGTGGCCTGCATCGCCCATCCACGTGGCGGGCGCTGAACGTGTCGCGCTATGGCGCGGAGTCGCGCAACCTGATCCTCTCCTCAATTCGCGGGCAAACGTCGCAGCCGTTTCGCGCCGATGTGTTTATCGCCCACTTCGGCCCGGCCGGTGTAACGGCGGCAAAACTGCGCGAACTGGGTGTGATTGATGGCAAAATCGCGACCATTTTCCACGGGATCGACATCTCTAGCCATGAAGTGCTGAACCACTACACGGGCGAATATCAACAGCTGTTTCGTCGCGGCGACATGATGCTGCCCATCAGTGACCTGTGGGCGGGACGACTGAAAAACATGGGCTGTCCGCCTGATAAAATCACCGTGTCGCGGATGGGGGTGAACATGGATCGCTTCACCCAGCGCCCGGTGAAAGTGCCGGGAAAACCTTTGCAAATTATCTCCGTGGCGCGTCTCACTGAGAAAAAAGGGCTGCACGTGGCGATTGAAGCCTGCCGTCAGCTCAAGGCGCGCGGGTTTGATTTCCACTATCGCATCCTCGGCATCGGCCCGTGGGAGCGCCGTCTGCGCACGTTGATCGAGCAATATCAGCTCGAGGGATATGTTGAGATGCCGGGCTTTAAACCCAGCCATGAAGTGAAAGCGATGCTCGACGATGCCGATGTGTTTCTGCTGCCCTCCGTGACCGGCACCGATGGCGATATGGAAGGTATCCCCGTGGCGCTGATGGAGGCGATGGCGGTCGGTATTCCGGTGGTCTCGACCGTGCACAGCGGCATTCCGGAACTGATCGAGCCGGGCCATTCCGGCTGGTTGGTACCTGAAAATAACGCGGCGGCGCTCGCCGAACGACTGGCGGCGTTTGGCGATATTGGACAGCAAGAGCTGGAACCTGTGCTGCACAATGCCCGGCAGAAAGTCGAAACTGAATTTAATCAGCAGGTCATCAATCGCCAACTTGCGAGCCTGCTGCAAACGCTGTAAAGCCGAGGTCTTATGCTTAAGAAGATAACCCGACGCACCTTTGTGACTTCCTGCTCATTGCTGGCGGCAACACCGTTGCTCACCTCGCGGCTCGCGCGGGCGGCTGGTCGCGGCACGGTCGATATCAGCCAGTATAATCGCAACGACTGGATCGCCGCTTTCAAGCAGGCCTTCATCGACGGCGATACGGTGGTGGTCCCGGCAGGGTTGACCTGCGAGAACATCAATACCGGGATTTTTATTCCTGATGGTAAAACGTTGCTGATCCGTGGAGCGCTGACCGGCAACGGGCGCGGGCGTTTCGTGTTGCAGGAAGGCAGTAAAGTGATCGGCGAAGGGAAGGGACGCACCGAAAATATCACCCTCGACGTGCGCGGCTCCGATTGTGTTATCCAGGGTCTGGCGATGAGTGGCTTCGGACCGGTGACGCAGATTTATATTGGTGGAAAAAACGATCGTGTGATGCGTAATCTGCTCATCGACAATATCAGCGTGTCACAGGCTAACTACGCCATTCTGCGCCAGGGATTCCATAATCAGGTCGACGGCGCGAGGATCACCAACAGCCGTTTCAGCCATCTGCAGGGCGATGCGATTGAGTGGAATGTGGCGATCAACGATCGCAATATCCTGATTTCTGACCACGTCATCGACAACATCAACTGCACTAACGGCAAGATCAACTGGGGTATCGGCATCGGCCTCGCCGGAAGTACCTACGATAACGACTATCCTGAAAAACAGGCCGTGAAGAACTTTGTGGTGGCGAACATCACCGGCAGTAACTGTCGCCAGCTGATTCATGTTGAGAACGGAAAACACTTTATTATCCGTAACATTAAAGCCAAAAACATCACTCCCGATTTCAGTAAGAAAGCGGGGATTGATAACGCCACTGTGGCGATTTACGGCTGCGATAATTTTGTCATCGACAATGTTGATATGGTCAACAGCGCCGGAATGCTCATTGGCTACGGGGTGATTAAAGGCAATTATTTGTCGATCCCGCAAAACTTTAAACTGAACGATATCCGCCTGGATAACCGACAGCTGGCGTATAAACTGCGCGGTATCCAGATTTCGTCCGGCAATGCGACCTCGTTTGTCGCCATCACTAACGTCGAAATGCAGCGCGCTACGCTAGAGCTGCACAACAAACCGCAGCACCTGTTTTTGCGTAACATCAAGGTGATGCAAGAGGCCGCAGTGGGGCCGGCACTGAAGATGAATTTTGACCTGCGTAAAGACGTGCGCGGTAAATTCATGGCGAAGGACGAGACCCTGCTGTCGCTGGCAAATATCCACGCAGTTAATGAAAACGGGCAGAGCTCAGTGGATATCGACCGAGTGGATCAGCAGGTGGTGAATGTGGAGCGGCTAAACTTCAAATTGCCCCACAGATAGAATTTACGTCGGCCATTTTGCGATTAATCTGGATCAAAACTGTGACGTATTCGGACAACAACTACTGTAATTTGTGGGTCGAAAGCGTACCATCAGGTCCAGAATTACCGCAAAACATGCTGGCGAAAACAGGTTTAACAGCTATAATTCGGCAACCATTTTAAGGTGGAAGAAATAATGATTAATTTGAAAGCAGTCATTCCGGTAGCGGGTCTGGGCATGCATATGCTGCCAGCCACGAAGGCGATTCCTAAAGAAATGCTACCGATCGTCGACAAGCCGATGATTCAGTACATCGTTGACGAGATTGTTGCTGCAGGGATCAAAGAAATCGTTCTGGTGACCCACTCTTCCAAGAATGCGGTAGAGAACCACTTCGACACCTCTTACGAACTCGAAGCGCTGCTTGAGCAGCGTGTTAAGCGTCAGCTCCTGGCCGAAGTGCAGTCCATCTGCCCGCCTGGAGTGACCATCATGAACGTTCGCCAGGCACAGCCGCTGGGCCTGGGACATTCCATTCTGTGTGCGCGTCCGATTGTCGGCGATAATCCGTTTATCGTGGTGCTGCCAGATATCATTCTGGACAATGCGTCTGCCGATCCGCTGCGTTACAACCTCGCTGCTATGGTCGCGCGTTTCAATGAAACGGGGCGCAGCCAGGTGCTGGCCAAACGCATGAAAGGCGATCTGTCCGAGTACTCTGTGATTAAAACCAAAGAGCCGCTGGATTCAGAAGGGCAGGTGAGCCGTATCGTTGAGTTCATTGAAAAACCCGATCAGCCACAGACCCTGGCTTCCGATCTGATGGCGGTGGGCCGCTACGTGCTGAACGCTGATATCTGGGCCGAACTGGAAAAAACAGAACCGGGCGCGTGGGAACGTATTCAGCTGACTGATGCTATTGCAGAACTGGCTAAAAAACAGTCTGTTGATGCGATGCTGATGACAGGTGACAGCTACGACTGCGGTAAGAAAATGGGCTATATGCAGGCATTCGTGAACTACGGGCTGCGCAACCTGAAAGAGGGCGCGAAGTTCCGTAAGAGCATTGAGAAGATGCTGACGAACGAGTGATTATTTAGTCCTGCTAAGTTTGCAGTGAAGTAGCGGCAACCGATCATCCTGAGCGAAGGTAAATGCTCAAGAATGATAGTTGCCGTTTTTTGTTTTTAAAGTTCCAGAATTACAAAGAGTTACCTGTTGTTTTTTTGGACTACTTGATAAGGATTTCTACTTGTTTCTGGGGACGATAAGGACGACAATTAACGTTCTTCTGTGGTTATCCACTGGTTTTTTTACGTCCGGAAACTGACTGCAGAACACTCATTTTAAGCAATCGCTCAGTGCACTGGTAGCTGTAAAGCCAGGGGCGGTAGCGTGTCAATTTTCTGTTTTCGTCCCTATTATTATCCTGAATTCAGAACATCAATATCTCGATATATTCAATCTACGGAATAGCTAACGTGAAAATTCTTGTTACTGGCGGTGCCGGTTTTATCGGTTCAGCTGTAGTGCGGCATATTATTAAAAATACCCAGGATGAAGTGGTCAATGTCGACAAATTGACCTATGCCGGTAACCTGGAATCGCTTGCTGAAGTGAGTGATAACGAGCGTTATGCGTTTGAGCAGGCAGACATCTGCGACAAAGCGTCAATGGAGCGCATTTTTGCGGCTCATAAGCCTGATGCGGTGATGCATCTTGCGGCGGAAAGCCATGTGGATCGTTCTATCACTGGCCCGGCGGCGTTTATCGAAACGAATATCGTTGGGACGTATGTCCTGCTGGAAGCCGCCCGCGCTTACTGGTCAACGCTGAGTGATGAAGCCAAAGCTACATTCCGCTTCCACCACATTTCTACTGACGAAGTGTATGGCGATCTGCCTCATCCTGACGAGCATCCGGGGTCAACCGAGCTGCCACTGTTTACTGAAACAACAGCATATGCCCCAAGCAGCCCGTATTCTGCTTCTAAGGCTTCGAGCGATCATCTGGTTCGCGCATGGCTGCGTACCTATGGTTTCCCGACCATTGTGACTAACTGTTCTAACAACTACGGTCCTTACCATTTTCCTGAAAAACTGATCCCGCTCGTGATCCTGAATGCCCTGGACGGTAAAGCGTTACCTATTTATGGTAAAGGCGACCAGATTCGTGACTGGCTGTATGTTGAAGATCATGCTCGCGCGCTGTATACCGTGGTCACGGAAGGCAAGCCTGGCGAAACGTACAATATCGGTGGTCATAACGAGAAGCAAAACCTCGATGTCGTTCATACCATCTGCGATTTACTGGATGAAATCGTGCCGAAAGAAGGGTCATATCGCGATCAGATTACCTATGTTGCTGACCGTCCAGGCCACGATCGCCGCTATGCCATTGATGCCCATAAAATAGCGGCTGAGCTGGGCTGGAAACCACAGGAAACCTTTGAGAGCGGAATCCGTAAAACCGTGGAGTGGTATCTCAGCAACCAGGATTGGGTGAACAACGTGAAAAGCGGCGCCTACAAAACCTGGATCGAGCAGAATTACGGGGAACGTCAGTAATGAATATTCTGCTTTTCGGCAAAACAGGGCAGGTGGGCTGGGAGCTGCAACGTGCTCTGGCCCCGCTGGGCAACGTTATTGCACTGGATGTTCATTCCAAAGATTTCTGCGGTGATTTTAGCAACCCAGAGGGTATCGCTCAAACGGTACGTCGGATTAAGCCAGATGTCATTGTTAATGCTGCAGCTCATACTGCGGTAGACAAAGCTGAATCAGAACAAGAATTTGCGCAGCTACTGAATGCAACTAGCGTTGAAGCGATCGCAAAAGCCGCGGCAGAAATTGGTGCCTGGGTGATTCACTACTCAACGGATTATGTGTTCCCTGGCGACGGTGAAACTCCGTGGCAGGAAACTGATGCGACCGCACCGCTAAACGTATACGGTCAGACAAAACTTGATGGTGAAAAAGCGTTGCAGGCTCATTGTGCTAAGCATCTGATTTTCCGTACCAGTTGGGTGTACGCCGGTAAAGGCAATAATTTTGCGAAAACAATGCTGCGTCTGGCAAAAGAGCGGACTGAATTATCGGTAATTAACGACCAAGTGGGGGCGCCAACAGGAGCTGAACTTCTGGCGGACTGTACCGCTCATGCTATTCGTACTGCACTGGTAAGGCCTGAGGTAGCAGGGCTATATCATCTGGTAGCGTCTAGCACTACAACCTGGTATGAGTATGCTGCGTTAGTGTTTGCTCAGGCGCGTGAGGCGGGTATAGAGTTGGCAATCGAACAGCTGAACGCGGTTCCTACGTCGGCCTACCCGACGCCAGCAAAACGCCCTCAAAACTCGCGACTGAATACAGAAAAGTTCCAGCGTAACTTTGATCTGGTGTTGCCGTCCTGGGATATTGGCGTGAAACGGATGCTCGCTGAGCTGTTTACCGCTCAATCTATTTAATAATTTTAAATGCCCTGATATGGGCATTTTGCGTTTATAGAGAAAAATGATGACTACGCGTAAAGGTATTATTCTGGCTGGTGGTTCTGGTACTCGTCTGTATCCGGTAACGATGGCCGTAAGCAAACAACTGCTGCCTATCTATGATAAGCCAATGATTTATTACCCGTTGTCCACATTGATGTTGGCTGGAATTAAAGACATCCTGATTATCAGTACTCCGCAGGACACCCCACGTTTCGAACAGTTACTCGGCGACGGTAGCCAGTGGGGTCTTAACCTGCAATATAAAGTGCAGCCAAGCCCGGATGGTTTGGCACAGGCCTTTATTATCGGTGAAGAATTTATCGGCGACGATAGCTGCGCACTGGTTCTGGGCGACAATATTTTCTACGGTCACGATCTGCCAAAACAGCTTGAAGCGGCCCTGAGCAAAGATAACGGAGCTACAGTTTTCGCCTATCACGTGAACGATCCTGAGCGTTATGGCGTGGTTGAGTTTGATAAGAGCGGTACCGCAATTAGTCTGGAAGAAAAACCGCTGGAACCGAAGAGCAATTATGCCGTGACTGGGCTTTATTTCTATGACAACGATGTTGTAGAAATGGCGAAAAACCTAAAACCATCTGAGCGTGGCGAGCTGGAAATTACTGACATTAACCGTATCTACCTGGAGCAGGGGCGTTTATCTGTTGCCATGATGGGACGCGGCTATGCGTGGTTGGATACAGGTACACATCAGAGCTTAATTGAAGCCAGTAACTTCATCGCGACCATTGAAGAACGTCAGGGGCTTAAAGTCTCTTGCCCGGAAGAGATTGCTTATCGTAAAGGGTTTATCGATGCAGAACAGGTAAAAAAACTGGCAGAGCCATTGAAGAAAAATGCCTATGGTCAGTATCTGCTGAAAATGATTAAAGGTTATTAATTCACCCTCTTAAGCAGTTTAGTTAAAGAAATCAGAGATATTCATGAAAATAGAATTAATTCCACTGCAACAACACGGAGACGAACGTGGATTACTCGTCGCTTTAGAAGAGGAACGTAATATACCATTCCTTATCAAGCGTGTTTATTACATGTTTGATACTTTGCAGGGGATTAGGCGTGGATTCCATGCTCACAAAAAAACACGGCAACTAGCTATAGCGATAAAAGGTTCATGTTCATTCCTTTTTGATGATGGGGAAGAGAAAAAAGATATTATTTTAAATAACCCAGCTCAAGGACTCATGATTGAGCCGGGAATTTGGCATGAAATGTATGATTTTAGTGATGATTGTATTTTGATGGTTTTGGCTGACGATATATATAACGAATCTGATTATATTCGAAACTACCATGATTTTATTGATTATGTAGAGCGAAATTATTGGTAGGCCTGTTAACAAAGCAACAAATGAACAAAGCAATAAAGCACATTCCACTCCCGAAAACATTTGCTTTTGGGTATGTTGCTACAATTATCGAGTGAATTAGAAAAATGGAAAAAGTTGATTTTTTAGATCTCAAGAATATAAACCTGAAATATGAGCAGGAATTAAAAGATGCCTTCAATCGTGTCCTTAATTCTGGTTGGTATATCATGGGACAGGAATTGACGCATTTTGAAGAAATGTACGCCAAATACTGTGGGGTTAAGCATTGTGTCGGTGTGGCAAACGGCCTTGATGCCCTCATTTTGGTCATCCGCGCCTGGAAAGAAATGGGGAAATTGACTGAGGGTGATGAGATTATAGTACCTGCAAACACTTACATTGCCTCTGTACTTGCTGTCACTGAAAATGGGCTAATTCCTGTTTTTGTTGAACCGAATGCGGCTTCATTTAATTTAGACCCTGATAAAATCGAGCAGGCAATAACTAAGAAAACAAAAGCGATTCTGCCGGTTCATCTTTATGGACAAATTTGTGACATGCCGGCAATTAGAAAAATTGCTGTTAAACATAACTTGCTTGTACTTGAAGATTCCGCTCAATCACACGGTGCCAAAATTGACGGTATTATGTCTGGAGCTTGGGGTGATGCTTCTGGATTCAGTTTCTATCCAGGTAAAAATCTGGGGGCACTCGGGGATGCAGGTGCCATAACGACAAATGATTCAGAACTAGATAGCACTCTTCGCTCATTGAGAAACTACGGCTCACATAAAAAATATCATAACATTACATGTGGTGTTAATAGCCGACTTGACGAGTTACAGGCAGCACTTCTGAGTGTGAAATTGCGTCATTTGGATGACGACACTGAGATAAGAAGAAGCGTTGCGGAAAAATATCTTAAGGGAATTATAAATGACAAAATCACCCTGCCAAAGATAGTTTCTGCAGAAAATCACGTATGGCATCTATTTGTCATTAGATGCACTGAGCGTGATGCTTTGCAAAGTTATTTGGCGGAAAATGGGATTCAAACGTTAATACATTATCCGATTCCTCCTCATAAACAAGAAGCCTATAAACAGTATAATCACCTAAGTTTACCTATTACTGAACAAATTCATGAGGATGTACTTTCGTTGCCGATAAGTCCTGTTATGACTTTAGAGCAGGTAGAGTTTGTTATCGCGGTGCTTAATAAATTCTAATATGAAAAAATTCCTTACAGTAACTATTTTCTCCGGTTTATTTACCCTTTTGAAAATGCTTTCTGGTTTTGTCATTGGCAAAGTCATTGCTATATATACTGGGCCATCCGGGATTGCCATGATTGGCCAACTCCAAAGTATCATCAGTATTATGAGCGGGGTTGTAAATGCTCCTGTAGGGAATGGTGTTGTTCGATATACTGCAGAGAATCATGAGAAAGGTTATTTTCAATGCACGCCATGGTGGCGTGCATCAATAAAATTGTCTCTCATTCTTTATATCGTTATTGCTTGTGTGTCGATAATTCTTTCTAATTATATATCTTTGTATTTTTTTTCGTCCACTGAGTATTCTTGGCTAATTATACTGGCTTGTTCCGCACTTCCACTTTCAGTTGCTAACACTTTACTTGCATCAATACTAAATGGTCAGCAAAACTATCGCCAATACATTATCTCTGGGATGGTCTCAGTTGTAATATCAACAACGATTTTGATATTTATGACTGTTGCATATTCATTGAAAGGTGCATTAATTTCTGTTTCATTGAATACAGCAATTGCCGGCATCGTCCTTGTTATCTACTGTAGAAGGAAAGAGTGGTTTTCGCTCTCATCTTTCAGTGGAGTAGTAACTAAGGCTTATACTAAAGGAATATTAAATTATTCGTTTATGTCATTTGTGTCTGCGTTGTCTCTACCTATTGCACTATTAGTTGCACGTAAGTTAATGATAGCCGAAACAGGATGGGAAAATGCTGGCCAGTGGCAAGCGGTCTGGAAAATATCTGAAGCGTATCTTGCAATAATGACCATTGCACTTAGCACATATTTTATGCCAAGATTGTCAGCTATAAATGAAAGTATGGAAATTAGAAAAGAAGTTAACAATTTGAGCCTGGTGATAGTTCCATTTACGGCAGTTATAGCATTTGGTATCTATATATTTAGAGATTTGAGTATTTCCCTGCTCTTTACAAAAGATTTTTATGAGGCAAGAAATCTATTTTTATATCAGTTGATAGGTGACGTCGTTAAAATTGCAAGCTTCGTATACGCCTACCCAATGTTAGCTCAGGGAAGAATAAAGACATTCATAACCTCAGAGATATTGTTTTCATTATCATTTATATTCCTAGTTCATGTATTCCTTAATATATGGGGCATTCAAGGCGCTAATATTGCATATATGATAAATTACAGTATATATTTTTGTTTTACTTTCATTTTCACAAACTTTATCAACCCAAGATTAAATAGCGGTAAAATATTCGGATGAAAATTGCAATACCAGTGGTTGGATTTAGTCGTGCAGGTGGTGAGAGAGTATTATCACGAATAGCAACGGAATTGATCATTAGAGGTCACGATGTTTACTTCGTTGCGCCAGATAATGGAAGCGAACCTTACTATCCAACGTCTGCCACGATTTACCGGAGTTTTAAAGAAACGAAGTATAACAAAGTTGTCAATTATTTAATTACATATTATAAGATCTTTAAAAAATGTGCAGAATTAAAACCTGACCTTGTCTTGGCTAATTACAATCTGACTGCATATATTGCGTATTTCCTACCCAAAAAAATAATTAAAGTATATTATATTCAGGCGTACGAGACATTATTAAGCCAAAGTCGACTTAGAAAGTTGATTGCATATCTTACTTATAGTTTGCCGCTTAATAAAATCGTAAACAATGAGAATATTTTACCTGAAAAAATAAATGATTATATTGACGTCATACCTGCGGGCGTTGATACTCAAGTTTTTTCATCGCGCAATAAAATGAATTCAAGACATTCTATTGGTATAATTGGACGTAAAGAAAAACATAAAGGAACATCAGAGTTAATTGATGTACTTATTGATTGGATTCCTGGAAAAGATTGCATATTGAATATTGGAGTTTATCTTGATGAGAGAGATGCCCATCGGCTTGAGCAAGCAGGAGTAAGATATAATCACATCCCTATCAATAATGATTCGGCGTTGGCTGATTTCTACCGCAGCAATGATCTAATGATTGCTACTGGGCTCGTTGAGGATGGGGCATTTCATTACCCTTGTGCAGAAGCAATGGCGTGTGGTTGTCTGGTTATATCCAATTATGCACCGTTGGTTAACACTGACAGTGTTCTCAAGATAAAACAATTCAGCAAAGAACTTATTCGTGAAAAGCTTGATGTTTTTTATAATTTAGTACCTGCGCAAATCCAGCATGAAATCGAGGGTAACAATATTATCGATAAGATCTACTCATGGGATATTGTTGGCGATAAATTTGATAAAGTTTTAGTCGAAATAAAGAAAAAAAGCGATGGGAATAAATGAAAATTACAGCCACAAAAATACCAGACTTGTTAATAATTGAACCAAAAGTCTTTCGTGATGAGAGGGGCTTCTTTATGGAGAGTTTTAACCAAGCCAGTTTTAATGAATCGGTAGGAAAAGAGGTTTTATTTGTACAGGATAACCATTCAAAGTCTTCAAAAGGTGTATTGCGTGGGATGCACTATCAGCTAGAACCAGCAGCGCAAGGTAAGTTAGTCCGCTGTACTAGCGGAGCGGTTTTCGATGTTGCAGTCGACATACGACCACAGTCTAAAAACTATGGAGAATGGGTAGGACTCATTTTATCGGAAGAGAATAATCTGCAATTCTGGATCCCAGAAGGATTTGCCCACGGTTTTCTTGTATTAACGGAGACTGCCGAATTTATGTATAAAACTACAAACTATTATAATCCATTATTCGAGCGTGGTTTCGCGTGGAATGATTCCCATGTTGATATAGATTGGCCAGAAGTAGAAAATATTGTTTTGTCAGATAAAGATAAATTACAACCAGTCTTTG
Source organism: Lelliottia sp. 7254-16 (assembly GCF_002922995.1). Taxonomy (NCBI): domain Bacteria; kingdom Pseudomonadati; phylum Pseudomonadota; class Gammaproteobacteria; order Enterobacterales; family Enterobacteriaceae; genus Lelliottia; species Lelliottia sp. 7254-16. Next base: position 89,255 of record NZ_PQVS01000014.1, on the reverse strand, counting down.
ATAAAAAGTAGTCTATACAAAATTTGTTAATGAACGGTCGTCAACTTAAAAGGCTGCTCTATGCGTGTATTTGACGTTTGTGGTACCCTGTATGCCTCTAATACCACTTTTGATTTTATTATTGAATATCATAAATATCATCGTAATAGACTAAAGTTTTTTTGGACACAGATTTTATTATCTCTTCCATTTAAAATTTTAAATAGAATGAAATTCCTCTCGATTAGACGAAATATGATTTACTCTTTAAAAGGAGAGAGCAAGCATGAGTTGTTTGATTTCTCACAAATTTTTGTAGACAGATATCTGGGAAATAAACGAAAACAGGAAACAATGCAATTATTGCTTAATGACCCGTTAAATTCCGTCTTGATGTCTGCTTCTATTGATCCAGTAATAATAGCAATATCAAATCATCTCAATGTAAAAGCATACTCCTCAGTGCTTGAATATAATGATGAAGGAATGTGTACAGGAAAACTGGATGTTGATCTCAAAGGCATTAAATCTAATCAAATAGCGGAAAGTAATTTGGAATTAGTAGCTACTGATAATATGAGTGATATTGACCTTATAAAAAACAGCACTCTTTCGTATATAATAACAAATAAAAACAATAAGAATGGCTGGTTAAGATTATTGTCGAAGAATAATGTAGATTTAGGTAAGGTTATTTTTCTATGAAATTTTACTTCCCTTTATATTATCTTTTTATTTCACGAATTAAAACCAAGCATGAAAGAGTTAGTTGGCTGATAATTTTCCCGCTTTTTCTTTTGCTCACGGTTTGTTTATTTAACGGCAGTATATTATGTTTTTTTATTGCTTTCGTTATGACAATGTCATTGTATGAAATTGGTTATTTCGATAATGATTTTAGAACAGTTGCAAAAGAGAAAAATCCTACTATTCGCGCAGACGAAAATAGAGATTGGCTTAAGAAACGACTGTTTTCTATTATTTCCGTTAGAATAATTATTACAATAGTATTGTTTATTTTTCTTTTTAATAGAAGTGACAGTCATCAGCAAATCCTTTTATCGGTCTTGATCGCAATCTTAATAGCAGGTTTTTATTTTCACAATACTCTCCGTTCTCGTTGCAATGTGGTTACCTATTTTATAATTGTAACTGCTCGTTATCTCATTCCCGCTGTTGCAGCAACAGATAGTATCTATTATCAATCCATGATTCCTTTCATGATTTTTATTTTTCCTCTATTGAGAACTGTTGAACATGCATGTAAGGATAAATATTCGTTCCCGGCTATTAAGAAAATTGTTCGGAATCCGGATGTTTTCCGTGTTAAATGGTATATAGCATTAACATTCATTTTGGTGATTGTATACTTTTTATCCGCTAATAGCATCATACTCAATTTTGTTGCACTCAGTACTTATTTTCTTATATATCGCGCTGCCACTTTATATGTTTCGAAATCTACAAGAATTTTAAGAACCAAACATCAATCATATAATTGGGATAAAGATGAAAAATAAAAAAGCAGCCATAGTTATACTTTTCAATCCTATATTAAAACAAATTTCGGCATTAGTTACTACACTAAAGAAACAGTGTGATTTTGTTATTCTTGTTGATAATACCCCTACAAGCGTCCAAAGATCTATAGACATTAATACGTTTTCTGATAATGTTTTTTATGATAATTTAAATGAAAATATGGGCATTGCATATGCTCAGAATCACGGATTTTTTAAAGCAATTGAACTTGGGTGTGATATATTCTTTACGTTTGACCAAGATTCATCAATTGATGATGATTATATATCGAAAATGTACAATGAATATCAGGAAGCAAATAAAAGTATTAAAAAAATTGCTGCATTAGGTCCTCTGATTATAAACGAACGTAATAACAAAAAATATGATCGAGAAATAAATCTAGGAAAGGAAGTTATTAATGGAGTTTATCAAGTTGAAAGCATCATTTCTTCTGGCGCATTGATACCATTAAATGCGCTAAAATATATCGGGTTAAATAAATCTGAATGGTTTATCGATTTAGTCGATATTGAATGGTGCTACAGAGCTCGCCATCTTGGATGGAATGTACTTTCCACAATAAACGTTGACTTGCAGCATCATCTCGGGCAAACAGATGTCAACGTGATGGGAAAGGTCAGTTTTGCAAAATGCAGTCCTTTCAGATTATATTACGTATATAGAAACTGGCTATTGTCAAATAGAGAAATTGCGTTCCCGTTAAAATACAAAATAAAAAAAATGTTCGTAATGCCTTGTAAGTTCATAATATACACATTTAGTGACAATGGCTTTATTAGACTTAAATTTATGCTCAAAGGGATTGTTGATGGACTTAAGGGTGTTACGGGTCCATATCGTTAATACTCATTATATACATGACAAATTTAATTTATGAGAGAAGAAATTGTCTATAAAATATTTTAAACTTTATTTGTTATTTGTTTTTATTACGGCCATTTCTTTTTTCTTTGGTCTTAGATTGTTAGGTCAGGATAGTGATTTCTTATCTTACTCAACATTTTATGATAGTATATCAAATGATTTCTCATTTTCTGATACACGATTTGAATATGGCTTCGTGTTATTGAATTTATTATTCAAAAATGTATTCAATGCTGACATTCACGTAATGCTTGTTGCGCTGGCATTTGTATCGTTGGCTATCAAGGAATTTCTGTTTATAAAAGGGAATAATGCATTAATTATTACCATTTTTTATCTTTTGGGAATGGGATTGCTGCACGAAATGACACAGATACGAGTTGCAATCGCAATAAGTTTTGTATTACTCAGTTTTTACTATAAGTCTATAAACCGGCTCTATATTTCATTTGCTATTTTTTTATGTTCCATAATGTTCCATTATTCAATGGCATTTTTTGTAATGGGATTTATAATACCGAATTCATGGTTCCTCATGAATAAACTAAAAATCCCTATGATATTTATTTATGCAATTATTGCAGCCATTACTTTGTATGTTATACAGGGTATCTTGGTTTCAAATATAAGTATAATCAGTTTATACGCTAGTCGTGCAGATAATGAGAGTTTTAACTTCGCTTCTGTAAGATTTATAGGGTTAGCTTTCCCATTATTGATAGGTGTCTTCTCATTCAATGAATTGAGTGTATTCCAAAAAAGATGCTTCATAATCTCTTTAGCTGCTTACGCTGTATCTATTCCTGCATCCTTGATTCCAACAGTAGCTAGTAGGATATTTGAGTTAGGTTGGGTGTGCTTTTATTTTTGGGTTCCAGGTATCTCTTCAAAGAAAAGAAAGTATACAGCCTTGTTTTTCCTGGCACTAGTTAGCTTATATTTTGCAATTAGAAACGTTTATCTTGAACCAATATTTGGAGTGCAATAACTGCATTGGTTAAAAATTCTGGAAATGCAAATAAACTCCAGTCAATATTGAAATGTAATGAAGTGTATTATTTGAGCTAAAGAATAATGATGATGTTCATTAGACGAAGAAAGAAAAGAATCAAGCATGATAACCAAACAATGAATACAAATTTATTGCGCAATGAATGTTAAATAGACTGACTTAGTATAAATGTTAATTTTATATGTAATTTTGAGATGAAGAGTATTATTTAATGAATAACGATAGTCATCGAATATTGTTGTATTTTGTTAATGTTGATTGGTTTTTTATTTCTCACCGTTTGCCAATAGCTCTTAAAGCGCTTGAGAAGGGGTATCGGGTGGTGATTGCTTGCCATTTTACAGCCCATCAAAAACAGCTTGAATCAATGGGTTTTTTAACCTACGAAATTCCATTTAGTAGAAGCGGGATTGGCATAGTTTCAGAGTTAAGGACTCTACTAAAGGTTAGAAAGGCAATTAAGCTATTTAAGCCAACAATCATTCATGCAGTGACCATAAAACCTGTCATTTATTCTGGCTTGATGCGTAGAACTGTACTTAAAAAAATCGCTATGGTTTCAGCCATCTCTGGTTTAGGCTATGTATTTACCTCTAAAACTCTACGTGCACGATTAATAAAATTGGCAGTTTCGATTTTGTACAAAATTGCACTTTCAGGTAACAGTAGAATTGTTATTTTCCAGAATACTTCGGATGAAAAAATACTAACCAACATTGTTGGTTTGAGAAATAATGATAAAGTTTTAATTAAAGGCTCCGGTGCCGATCTTAATATATATAATTACCGACCTGAACCAATAAGTCCTATAGTCAAAGTCGCAATGGCATGTCGACTTTTGAAAGATAAAGGTGTTTATCAATTTATTGAAGCAGCAAGAATTGTCAAAAGCAACCATTCTAATGTTGAGTTTATTTTAATTGGTACTCCCGATGTCGACAATCCCAACTCGGTGTTAAGTAAAGAAATAGATATGTGGATTGCCGAGGGAGTGATAAAATATTTAGGCCATAGAACTGACATTGCTGATCTTTTTTCGGATTCAAATATAGTCTGCCTCCCTTCTTATTACGGCGAAGGTGTCCCAAAAGTACTCATCGAAGCGGCTGCATGCGGGCGAGCCATCATCACTACCATTAATCCAGGTTGCCGTGATGCGGTTATCGATGGCCAAACTGGGATATGTATACCGATCAAGAATTCTGAAGCTCTAGCAGAGGCGGTGATATTCTTAGTTGAACAGCCGGATCTTAGGCATAGAATGGGACTAGCAGGTAGACAATTTGCAGAACAGGAATTTGATGTTTCCTCTGTAGTGAATAAACACCTAAACTTGTATGATAGTTTGAGTTAATATTATCTTACTTTTTGTAAAAAATAGAAGTTTTTAACTTTCTGTTTAATATAACCTTTTAATTTCAGGTATAAACTTTTACTACTGTAGTGAAAACTCAATTTTCACTATCTTCTGCATCATAAGCTGAGTTAACATTCCAATATATTCAAGCCGCGCATGAGTCGCGGTGACCACACCTGACAGGAGTATATAATGTCCAAACAACAGATCGGCGTTGTCGGTATGGCAGTGATGGGGCGCAATCTGGCGCTCAACATCGAAAGCCGTGGTTATACCGTCTCCGTTTTCAACCGTTCCCGTGAAAAAACCGAAGAAGTGATTGCCGAGAACCCGGGCAAGAAGCTGGTTCCTTTCTATACGGTTCAGGAGTTTGTTGAATCTCTGGAAACGCCACGTCGTATCCTGTTAATGGTGAAAGCAGGCGCTGGCACTGATGCTGCTATCGATTCCCTGAAGCCGTATCTTGATAAAGGTGACATCATCATTGATGGTGGCAATACCTTCTATCATGACACTATCCGCCGTAACCGCGAATTGTCTGCTGAAGGCTTCAACTTCATCGGTACCGGTGTTTCCGGTGGTGAAGAGGGCGCCCTGAAAGGCCCGTCAATTATGCCAGGCGGCCAGAAAGAAGCGTATGAGCTGGTTGCGCCGATCCTGACTAAGATCGCGGCAGTTGCTGAAGACGGTGAACCGTGCGTCACTTATATCGGTGCGGATGGTGCAGGTCATTACGTGAAAATGGTTCACAACGGTATCGAATACGGCGATATGCAGCTGATTGCTGAAGCGTATTCTTTACTGAAAGGTGGTCTGAACCTGTCCAACGAAGAGCTGGCGCAGACCTTTACCGAGTGGAACACTGGCGAGCTGAACAGCTATCTGATCGACATCACCAAAGACATCTTCACCAAGAAAGACGAAGAGGGTAAATACCTGGTTGATGTGATTCTGGATGAGGCAGCAAATAAAGGTACCGGTAAATGGACCAGCCAGAGCTCCCTGGATCTCGGTGAGCCGCTGTCTCTGATCACGGAATCCGTGTTCGCGCGCTACATCTCCTCTCTGAAAGAGCAGCGTGTTGCGGCCTCTAAAGTGCTGTCTGGCCCGCAGGCGAAACCTGCCGGTGACAAAGCCGAGTTTATCGAGAAAGTTCGCCGCGCACTGTACCTGGGTAAAATCGTCTCTTACGCACAGGGCTTCTCTCAGCTGCGCGCTGCGTCTGATGAAAACAACTGGGATCTGAATTACGGTGAGATCGCGAAAATCTTCCGTGCTGGCTGCATCATCCGTGCACAGTTCCTGCAGAAAATCACCGATGCATACGCTGAAAATGCAGGTATCGCTAACCTTCTGCTGGCACCTTACTTCAAGAAAATCGCTGACGAATACCAGCAGGCGCTGCGCGATGTTGTCGCTTATGCTGTCCAGAATGGTATTCCGGTACCAACCTTCTCTGCAGCAGTGGCGTACTACGACAGCTACCGTGCAGAAGTATTGCCTGCGAACCTGATTCAGGCGCAGCGTGACTACTTTGGCGCGCACACTTACAAGCGTACCGATAAAGAAGGTGTGTTCCACACCGAATGGCTGGATTAATCTGATTTAACTCAGTTCCATAGCAAGGCCCGGTCATTGTTACCGGGTTTTTTTTATTGCTCTCCTCCCCGTGTCCTCTTGCTTTGCACAACACCACCTGCCTGGCGAAGAATAAATGACGGTTTTATCCCGCTCACGCAACAAGGACTTTGCCTTGACAGTGCATAAACATAAGAGGTAAAAACCTCCACAGTTGTTTACTGCGGTGGCGCTGCTAGGGCCTCCTGACACTCATACTTGAAGAAGTAGAACGAATGAAAATTACAATCTCCGGAACGGGCTATGTCGGTCTCTCAAACGGTATTCTGATTGCGCAGAACCATGAAGTGGTGGCGCTGGATATCGTGCAGGCCAAAGTGGACATGTTGAACCAGAAGATCTCTCCGATAGCTGATAAAGAGATCGAAGAATACTTGGCTAACAAGTCGCTCAACTTCCGTGCAACGACCGACAAAGAAGACGCTTATCGTGGTGCAGATTATGTGATTATCGCCACCCCAACGGATTACGATCCAAAAACGAACTACTTCAACACCTCCAGCGTCGAGGCCGTCATCAAAGATGTTGTTGCTCTCAACCCAAGTGCGGTGATGATCATCAAATCAACCATTCCGGTCGGGTTTACCCAGTCCATTAAAGAGAAACTGGGTATTGATAACGTGATCTTCTCCCCAGAATTCCTCCGCGAAGGTAAGGCGCTTTACGACAACTTGTATCCATCGCGTATTGTTATTGGTGAGCGTTCCGAACGTGCGGAGCGCTTTGCTGCGCTGTTGCAGGAGGGGGCGATCAAGAAAGATATCGATGTGCTGTTCACTGATACGACTGAAGCTGAGGCAATCAAGCTCTTCGCCAATACCTATCTGGCGATGCGTGTCGCCTTCTTCAACGAGCTGGACAGCTATGCGGAAAGCCTGGGATTGAACACCAAACAGATCATCGAAGGTGTTTGTCTGGATCCGCGTATTGGCAATCACTATAACAATCCGTCCTTCGGTTATGGTGGCTATTGCTTGCCTAAAGATACCAAACAGCTGCTGGCTAACTATCAGGCGGTGCCAAACAACCTGATTTCAGCGATTGTTGAAGCGAACCGTACGCGCAAAGACTTTATCTCTGACTCGATTTTGGCTCGTCAGCCAAAAGTCGTCGGCGTGTATCGTCTCATCATGAAGAGTGGGTCGGATAACTTCCGTGCTTCATCGATCCAGGGGATTATGAAGCGCATTAAAGCGAAGGGTGTTCAGGTTGTTATTTATGAACCGGCGATGAATGAGGACGAGTTCTTCCATTCGCGAGTGGTTCGCGACCTGGATGCGTTTAAGAAAGAAGCGGATGTGATTATTTCGAATCGCATGGCGGAAGAGCTGGCGGATGTGGCGGACAAAGTTTACACCCGCGATCTGTTTGGTAGTGATTAAGTCATATAATTTTTTGATAAAATAATGTTGGTGGCCAGTTATCTAACTGGCCACGTCTTAGCTTAGACGTTTGGCCGCTATAAGAACTAAATTCTTTTAAACATATTACTTTATCTTTCATCGGCTGAGGTTTTTAATGTCAAGTTATACTTTAAGATTTGTAACATTTGATGAAATATATTTAGCTAAATCATGGGGCTGGCTTAATGATGTTGAAATAAAAAAGCTTACAAATACCCCTGACTTTACACAGATGCAACAAAGAGCATTTTTTGATTCGTTACCAAGAGATGATTATAAAGTTTGGGGGATGGAGTGCAACGATTTCCCTATAGGTGTGGTGGGACTCAAGAAAATAACCTCATCGAGTGCTGAGTATTTTGGCTATATTGGCGAAAAAAATTATTGGGGAAAAGGACTCTTTACTTCCATTCTTGATTTTATAAGGCTCGAAGCGAAACGCTTAGATATTAATCTAATTTATTTAAATGTTTGTTCTGATAACCAACGAGCAATACGTGCTTATCAGAGAGAAGGATTTATTGTCTCGACACAAAGAGATGATTTAATAGAAATGACGATGAGGGTAGCGTAAGTGTTTGTTAAAAAATATCAAAGCGAAGATAGTATTATCTGGAACGAGTTTGTGTCTTTAGCTAAAAATAGTCATTTTTTCTTCCTAAGAAAATATATGGACTATCACTCTTCCCGATTTATTGATCATTCATTGATGATTTATGATGACAAAGATTCACTTATTGCGCTTTTGCCTGCAAATATCTCTGAAGATCAGTTGATTTCTCATCAAGGATTAACATTTGGCGGCTTATTAATCAAAGCATCTGCAAAGCAGAACGAGATATTATCTGTATTTGAAACTTTGCAAGAATATTTGTCTGTCAATAAGTTAACATCACTGATATATAAGCGGATACCATATATTTATCATGATATGCCTTGTGACGAAGATTTATATGCACTATTCCGAATCGGTGCTAAATTGATTCGCAGAGATGTTAGCTCAACAATAAAATTAGAAAAACAGATAAAGTATTCTAAAGGGCGAAAATGGATTGTTAAAAAAGCATCTGAATCAGGCATGGTTTATCAAGAAAGCTCGGATATCAATAGCTTCTGGAGTAATTTAACGGCAGTATTGCAGCGAGTTCATGGTGTAAACCCGGTGCATACTGTCGACGAAATTAAATATCTTCATGAAACATTCCCTAAGAATATAAAATTCTATACCGCTTCTTTAAACAATGAAGAAGTATCTGGGGCCGTCATTTTTGAAGTTGGGAATACTGTTCACACCCAGTATCTGTTTAACTCAGAACAGGGGCGACAGGTCGGTGCGCTTGACGGGCTCATTGATTATCTTGTGAAAAATACTTACGCTGATCGAGCTTATTTTGATTTTGGAATTTCCAATGAGGAGCAGGGTAGAGTGTTAAATGAGGGGTTGATCTCGCAAAAAGAGGGTTTTGGAGCAAGAGCAGTTGTTCATGATTTCTATGAAATCTACCCACGGTGTGAGTGATATATCAGCTCCTCATGAGCTTATATTTTATATTGGATTAAACACTCGAATAAAACCGCCTTCGGGCGGTTTTATTATTTTTAAATCTAATCTTTTTAACTAAAAGAAGTTGGCATCCCTGAGGATGCCAACTGACCGAAATAAAACTCAGGCCTTATAAAAATCGCGATACCAGTCCACGAAGTTCTTCACGCCTTCTTTTACAGAAGTCTGAGGTTTGAAACCAATCACCTCATACAGCGCTTTGGTATCCGCGCTAGTTTCCAGTACGTCGCCCGGCTGAATCGGCATCATATTCTTGTCAGCCTCAATGCCCAACGCCTCTTCCAGCGCCGTGATGTAATCCATCAGTTCAACCGGCGAGCTGTTACCGATGTTATAGACGCGATACGGAGCAGAACTGGTTGCTGGTGTCCCTGTTTCCACCGTCCAGTTGGCATCGGCCTGCGGAATTACATCCTGCAGACGGATAATGGCTTCTGCGATATCGTCAATGTAGGTGAAATCACGCTTCATCTTGCCGTAGTTGTACACATCAATACTTTTGCCTTCGAGCATCGCTTTCGTGAACTTGAACAGCGCCATATCCGGGCGACCCCACGGGCCATACACCGTAAAGAAACGCAGACCTGTCGTTGGCAAATTATAAAGATGCGAATAGGTATGCGACATCAGCTCGTTAGCTTTCTTGGTCGCTGCATAGAGGGAGACTGGGTGATCGACTGAATCATCGGTCGAGAAGGGCATTTTGCGATTCAGGCCGTAAACCGAACTTGAAGACGCATACAGCAGATGCTGAACCTTGTTATGGCGGCAACCTTCCAGTACGTTCAGATGGCCGATAAGATTGGCATCCGCGTAGGCATGTGGGTTTTCCAGCGAGTAACGTACACCTGCCTGGGCCGCCAGATGAATCACACGATCAAATTTCTCGTTGGCAAACAACGCTGCCATCCCTTCACGATCGGCGAGATCGAGCTTGTGGAAGCTGAAATTCCCTGATGTCAGTAGATCCAGTCGTGCTTGCTTCAGATTTACATCGTAATAGTCATTGAGATTGTCAATCCCGACAACCTGATGCCCTGCGTCCAAAAGACGCTTGCTGACGTTTGAGCCAATAAAACCTGCTGCACCGGTGACCAGAAATTTCATATCCATCCTCTTTAGATTCAAAGTCGCTAACTGCATAGCGTAATACAATGGCGCTCATCATACCCCTAAGCCGGATGTAAGCAAAACTTCACCAGTCAGCAGATAACTCACAGGATTCTTATAGAAAATTTGCCAACAAGCGATACACTAGCTAAATATTATTTTTGCGTAGATATTTCGTTAAGGATTGTATGTCCCAGAACAGCAATAATGAGGTCAGAAGTCAAAATGACCCAGAACAGATAGATTTAATTGATTTGGTGATGCAGCTATGGCGTGGGAAGTGGACAATTGCTGCATTTGTGGCAGTTGCTATCGTGTTTGCCGGTGTATATATCGCCACTGCCAAAGAGAAATGGACCTCTAGTGCAATCATCACACAACCCGATGCTGCACAAATCGCTACCTATACCAACGCGCTTAACATCCTTTACGGTTCTTCTGCTCCAGGCATGTTGGATACACAACTTCGTGTTGTCGGACGTTTTAACTCTGCTTTCTCGGCGTTAGCGCAGTCCCTTGATAACCAGGAAGCGCCTGAAAAATTAACCATTGATGCCGCTGTTAAAGGTCAGCCATTGCCTCTGAATGTCTCCTACGTGGGCGAGTCGGCTGAAGCCGCGCAGAAACAACTGGCACAGTATATTCAGCAAGTTGATGAGCAGACAGCTAAAGAGCTGGATGTTGACCTTAAAGACAATATTAAACAGCAAATCACAGCCCTGAATGATTCTCTGGAAAACCAGGAAAAAGTGGCTCAGGAACAAAAAGACCTTCGAATCAAACAAATCGCTGAGGCGTTGAAGTTCGCTCAGGCGGCGAAAATCACTTCACCGCAAATCCAACAAACCCAGGACGTCACGCAGGACACCATGTTCCTGCTGGGTAGCGAAGCGTTGAACTCCATGATTCAGAATGAGTCAACTCGTCCGCTGGTCTTCTCCCCGGCCTATTATCAGACCAAACAGAACTTGCTGGATATTCAGAATCTGAATGTTGATCCGTCAACCATCCATGCCTACCGTTATGTGATGAAACCAGACCTGCCTATCCGTCGCGACAGCCCGAAGAAAGCGATTACGCTGATTCTGGCCGTGCTGCTGGGCGGGATTATCGGTTCCGGTGTGGTGCTGGGGCGCAACGCGCTGCGTAACTACAAACCAAGAGCCTAATAAGCAGGCAAAAAAAAGACCGGGTTTCCCCGGTCTTTTTTATTTGTGTCGCTTACGCAAATTCTCAATCACCGCCGTTAAATCTAGCTCCTGATCCTGGAGCAACACCAGCAGGTGATACATCAAATCCGACGCTTCATTGGTCAGCTCATCGCGATCGTTTACGGTTGCCGCCAGTGCCGTTTCAACGCCTTCTTCCCCGACTTTCTGCGCAATGCGCTTGGTTCCGCTGGCGTAAAGTTTCGCCGTATATGAACTTTCCGGATCGGCAGTTTTACGTTCCGCAAGCAGTTGCTCAAGCTGATACAGGAACAGCCACTGGTGGCTCGCGTCGCCAAAACAGCTGCTGGTGCCCAGGTGGCAGGTTGGCCCGATCGGGTTTGCCAGCACCAGTAGGGTGTCGTTATCACAGTCAGGGGTAACGCTCACCACATTGAGGAAATGGCCGGACGATTCGCCCTTGGTCCACAGACGCTGTTTGGTGCGCGAGAAAAAGGTCACTTTTCCACTTTCAAGCGTCGTACTCAGCGCATCCTGGTTCATATAGCCCAGCATCAGGACTTCGCCAGAGACGGCATGTTGCACAACCACCGGCAATAATCCGTCCGTTTTTTCCCAGTCCAGCTGCGCCCGTTGTTGTTCAGTTAACATACCCTAATCTCCACGCCCTGATTGACCAGGTACGTTTTTAACTCGCCAATATTGATAATCTGTTTATGGAACACCGATGCGGCCAGCGCACCGTCGACATCCGCATCACGGAAGGCTTCCAAAAAGTGCTCCATCGTTCCTGCGCCGCCGGAGGCAATCATCGGTACGCGGCATACCGCGCGCACTTTTTTGAGCTGCTCCAGGTCATAGCCGTTACGCACGCCGTCCTGGTTCATCATGTTCAGCACAATTTCACCCGCACCGCGTTTCTGCACTTCCTGCACCCAGTCCAGCGTTTCCCACTGGGTCACCCGGGTGCGGTTTTCGTCGCCGGTATATTGATTGACGTGATATTTGCCGGTGGCGGCGTCATACCAGGTATCAATCCCGACCACGATACATTGCACGCCAAAGCGCTCGGCGAGGCGGGTGATCAGCTCCGGGTCTGCGAGAGCAGGGGAGTTGATGGAGATCTTGTCCGCGCCGAAGGAGAGGATCTGCGCGGCGTCTTCCGCCGATTTAATCCCGCCCGCCACGCAAAATGGAATATCGATAACTTCTGCCACGCGTTCAACCCAGCTTTTATCGACGACGCGGCCATCGCTGGAGGCGGTGATATCGTAAAACACCAGTTCGTCCGCGCCTTCGTCAGCGTAGCGTTTGGCGAGTGGTACGATATCGCCGATGATTTCGTGATTACGGAACTGCACGCCTTTCACCACCTGGCCGTCGCGCACGTCCAGACATGGGATTATCCGTTTTGCCAGCATTGAATCGCCTCCGTCACAGTAAACTTCTCTTCCAGTAAAGCGCGACCGACAATCACGCCGCGCACGCCGGTGCCGCGCAGTGCGGCGATATCAGCTAGATCGCCAATACCCCCCGATGACTGGAAAGCCACCTGCGGATAACGGGCGCACACTTCCTGATACAGCGAGACGTTGGAGCCCGCCAGCGTGCCGTCGCGGGAGATATCCGTACACAAAACATGTTTCAGTCCTACGGGGAGATAAATCTCGACCAACTCCTCCAGCGTAACGCCAGAGTTTTCCTGCCAGCCGCTGACCGCCACCTGCTTGTTGCCATGCTCGTCAATGCGCACATCCAGCGCCAGCACCAGTGCGTCGGCGCCGAAGCGGCGGAACCAGCCTTTGACCTGTTCCGGGTCTTTGACCGCCGTTGAACCGACCACCACGCGCGCGACTCCCGCTTCCAGCAGTGCGGCGACATCCTCTTCAGAGCGCACGCCACCACCCACCTGCACCGGGACGTTGACGCCTGCGACCAGGGTTTTCAGCAGTGCGATCTGGCGTTTAGCCGGATCTTTTGCGCCCGTGAGATCGACGAGGTGCAACACTTCTGCGCTCTGCGCCGCATAATCCTGCAAGCGCGGCAGCGGATCGTTACCGTAGTCGCGCTGCTGGCCGTAATCGCCCTGATGGAGACGGACAACCGTGCCGTCAATTAAATCTAATGCGGGAATGATCATCACATCTCCAGGAAGTTTTTCAGCAACTGTGCGCCCGCTGCACCCGAACGCTCGGGGTGGAACTGCACGCCAAAGAAGTTATCTTTGTTGACCGCTGCCGTGAACGGCTCGCCGTAATTGCACTGGGCGATGGTGTAAGGGTTCAGCGGCATGGCGTAGCTGTGTACGAAGTAGAAGTAAGACCCGTCTTCGATGCCGCGGAACAGGCGGTCACCTGCTTTCGGATACACGCGGTTCCAGCCCATGTGCGGCAGCGGCAGACCAAAATCGGTCATCTTCGGCACGTCTTCTTCAATAATGCCCAGCAGGTCCACGCCGTTGCTCTCTTCGCTGCGACGCCCGAGGATCTGCATCCCGAGGCAAATCCCCAGCACTGGCTGGGTGCAGGCTTTAATCAGCTCGACCAGCTCGCGCTCGTGGATTTGGTTCATCGCCGCCTGCGCGGTCCCGACCCCTGGTAAAAAGAGTTTGTCGGCGCGTAGCACCACATCCGGGTCACGACTGACGACGGGATCGTAGCCGTGGCGAGCGATGGCGGACTTCACCGAGTTAAGGTTGGCGCATCCGGTGTCCAGAATCACCACGTTCATCACAGCACTCCTTTTGACGAAGGCAGGGTATCGCCCTCCACGCGGATCGCCTGGCGCAGCGTACGGCCAAAGACTTTGAACAGACTCTCGACGCGGTGGTGATCGTTTTTGCCTTTGGTTTTCAGGTGCAGCGTCACGCCCATTGTGTAAGAGAGCGAGCGGAAGAAGTGCTCGACCATCTCGGTGCTCAGATCACCGACGCGCTGATAGGTAAAATCGGCTTTATATTCCAGGTGCGGGCGACCGGAAATATCAAGCGCACAGCGGGCCAGACATTCGTCCATCGGCAGCACAAAGCCAAAACGGTTGATACCGCGCTTATCGCCCAGTGCCAGCTTCAGCGCTTCGCCCAGCGCCAGGCCGGTATCTTCCACGGTGTGGTGATCGTCGATGTACAGATCGCCTTTGACGTTGATCTCCATGCGGAACCCGCCGTGGGTCGAGATCTGATCCAGCATGTGATCGAAGAAGCCGACGCCGGTGTGAATTTTGCTGCCGCCTTCGCGGTCCAGCCACACTTTCACATCAATCTGCGTCTCTTTGGTGTTGCGTTCGACGTGGGAGTAACGGTCGCGTTTCGTCAGTTGCTCGCCAATCGTCGCCCAGTTTAATTCGCTGCGGTTATAGCGTAGTCCCTGAATGCCCATGTTTTCGGCGAGCTGAATATCGGTGGCGCGATCGCCAATCACGTAGCTGTTGGTTTTATCCAGCACGCCTTCGGCAAGATACCCCTCGACCAGCTTCACTTTCGGTTTGCGGCAGTCGCAATTATCCGCCGGAAGATGTGGGCAAATCAGCACCTCATCAAAGGCAATGCCCTGCGAGGTAAGGATCTGCATCATCAGATTATGCGGGCCATCGAAATCGGCCTGCGGGAAGCTGTCGGTGCCCAGTCCGTCCTGATTGGTTATCATCACCAGCTTGTAGCCCGCTTTCTGCAGCTTAAGCAGAACGGGAATCACATCCGGTTCAAAAGCCAGTTTGTCGAAACGATCGACCTGATAGTCACTCGGTGGCTCCGAAATGAGGGTGCCATCGCGATCGATAAAAAGGGTCTTCTGGCTCATACTTTCTCCGCTTTCAGGGCGTCAATCACGCGCTGACTCTCTTCCCGGGTGCCTACGGTAATGCGCAAACAGCCGCTCAGGGAAGGTTGTTTGTTTTGGTCTCGTAAGATAATGCCCTGATCCCACAAAGATTTAAATACGGCGCTGGAGGCGGTAAAGCGCACCAGGATGTAATTGGTTTCAGAGTCGAAAACCTGCTCCACGCACGGCAGTGCTTTCAGGGCGCTGATCAGATACTGACGTTCCACCAGGATCTGCGCCACACGCTCGCGCATCGCATTGATACCCTGCGGAGCCAATGCCTGGGCGGCGATGTCGGCGACCGGCGTAGATAGCGGATACGGGGCGATCACTTTCATCAGCAGATCGATAACGTCTTTATTGGCCAGCGTGAATCCGCAGCGCAGGCCAGCCAGCGCAAAGGCTTTCGATAGCGTACGCAGCACCACCAGATTCGGATACTCTTCCAGCCAGCCTGCGAGCGTTGCCTGCGGACAAAACTCAATATAGGCCTCATCGGCGACAACCAGCGCTTTGCCGCGCGTCATCTCCAGCAGGGTACGGATGTCTTGCGGATTGATGATTTGTCCGGTCGGGTTGTTCGGGCTGCAGACGAAAATGACTTTCACACCGTCAAGATTCTCGGCAATGGTTGGGAGATCGAGCTGCCAGTCATCCAGAGACAAAATGTTGCGGCACTCGACGCCAAAGGTTTCGGCGCTGACGCTGTACATGCCGTAGGTTGGCTGACAGTACAGCACGGCATCTTTGCCCGGTTCGCAGAAAGCGCGGATTAGCAGCTCGATACCCTCATCGGCCCCGCGGCTGACCAGCACTTGCTCTGGCTTGACCCCGGCATACTGGGCGTAATTCTCAATCACTGCGGCTGGCTGGCACTCCGGATAACGGTTCAGGGTCTGCTGAGACAGCTCAAAGGCGACCGCTGTCGGGAATTCGTTGGCGTTCAGCCAGACATCACCATTGCCACCCAGGCGGCGAGCAGATTGATAGGGCGTCAGTCGACGAACGTTTTCGCGGGCTAATTCTTCAATGCTCATGCTTGCTCCTTCAGGGCGGCAACGCGCAGCGTCACGGCGTTTTTGTGGGCGGTCAGGCGCTCGGCGGCGGCCAGCGTTTCAATGGTGGAGGCGAGGGCGGCAAAACCTTCGCGGGACAACTCCTGCACGGTCATACGTTTCTGGAAGTCCGCCAGCCCGAGGCTTGAACAGGTCGAGGTGTAGCCGTAGGTCGGCAGCACGTGGTTGGTGCCGGAAGCGTAATCGCCTGCGGATTCCGGCGACCAGTCGCCGAGGAACACCGAACCGGCGCTGGTGATGCTGTCGACCAGAGAACGCGCGTTGCGGGTCTGAATAATCAGGTGCTCAGGACCGTACTGGTTAGAAATCGCGATGCATTGCTTCAGCGACTCCGCCACGATCAGGCGGCTGGCGGAAAGTGCCTGGCGCGCCGTCTCGGCACGCGGGAGTTCTGCCAGCTGGCGCTCAACTGCTTCGCCCACACGTTTCGCGATGTCGGCGTCCGGTGTCAGGAGGATCACCTGGGAATCAGGGCCATGCTCGGCCTGAGAAAGCAGATCGGAAGCGACAAAATCGGGCGTCGCGCCGCTGTCGGCAATCACCAGCACTTCCGACGGACCGGCAGGCATATCAATCGCCGCACCGTCCAGACGCTGGCTGACCTGGCGTTTCGCTTCGGTCACATACGCATTGCCTGGCCCAAAAATTTTATCGACCTTCGGCACAGACTCGGTGCCAAACGCCAGAGCGGAAATGGCCTGAGCGCCACCCACTTTAAAAATATCCTGAACACCGCACAGTTTTGCGGCATACAGAATCTCATCGGCAATCGGCGGCGGGGAGCAGAGCACCACTTTCTGACAACCGGCAATACGCGCCGGGGTCGCCAGCATCAGGACGGTGGAAAACAGCGGCGCCGAACCGCCGGGAATATACAGCCCGACGGAGGCGACAGGACGCGTCACCTGCTGGCAGCGCACGCCGGGCAGGGTTTCAACATCGACAGTTTGCAATTTTTGCGCGGTATGGAAGGTGTCGATATTTTTCACCGCCACGGCCATCGCCTGTTTGATGTCGTCGCCCAGACGTTCGCACGCGTCGTCGATCTCCTGAGTCGTCACCTTCAGTGCACCGACCTCAGTCTTATCAAACTTTGCGCTGTATTCGCGCAGCGCATCATCACCACGGGCTTTAACGTTATCCAGGATCTCCGCCACGGTGCGGGTAATGCTCTCTGAGGCGGAAATAGCCGGGCGCATCAACAGTTCGCGTTGTTGTTCAGTACTGCAGGTGTTCCAGTCGATGATGGAGTTAAAGCTCATAATCGTCTTCCTTTTTGCCGGATGGCGCGTTGCTTATCCGGCCTACGGGTCTTGTAGGCCCGGTAAGCAAAACGCCACCGGGCAACATGAGTGGAATTACTCCATCATTTTCTCAATTGGCAGCACCAGAATGGAGCTGGCACCCAAGGCTTTCAGCTTTTCCATGGTTTCCCAGAACAGGGTTTCGCTGCTGACCATGTGCATCGCCACGCGCTGTTGATCGCCCGCCAGCGGCAGAATGGTTGGACGTTCCGCGCCTGGCAGCAAGGCAATCACTTCATCGAGACGTTCGGTAGGGGCGTGCATCATGATGTATTTCGATTCGCGTGCCTGAATCACCCCCTGAATACGGGTCAGCAGGCGGTCGATCAACTGCTGTTTAGCGTCCGGCATTTCGCCGTCGCGCTGAATCAGGCACGCTTTCGAGCGATAAATCACTTCCACCTCACGCAGGCCGTTGGCTTCAAGCGTCGCGCCGGTTGAGACCAGGTCGCAAATGGCATCGGCCAGACCGGCACGCGGAGCCACTTCAACAGAACCGTTCAGCAGACAGGATTTGAACTGCACGCCTTTTTGATCGAGGTAGCGTTTCAACAGGTGAGGGTAAGAGGTGGCAATTCGCTTGCCGTTCAGCCCAGCAGGACCGTCCCAGGCTTCATCGACGGCGGTAGCCAGCGACAGGCGGCAGCTGCCGAAATCCAGACGACGCAGGGTGAAATAGCGCGGGTCTTCGCCCTGTGCACGACGGGTCAGCAGCTCTTCTTCCAGCACGTTTTCGCCGATGATACCGAGATCAACCACGCCATCCATCACCAGACCAGGGATATCGTCATCGCGAACGCGCAGGATATCGATCGGCATGTTCTCGGCGAGGGCGATTAAGCGCTGCGTGTGCAAGTTAATTTTGATCCCGCAGCGGGAAAGCAATTCGCGTGAATCGTCGCTCAGACGGCCTGATTTTTGAATAGCTATGCGTAAACGTGAGTTATCTAACATGTTGTTGTCCTTATTACCCTGTCTGGATACGGTCCAAAAAAAAGCCCCCGGAAGATGATCTTCCGGGGGCTCTCTCTTGCGTTCTCGCACCACTGGAAGATCTGAATGTCTCCCAGCACACATCGCCTGAAAGACTAGTCAGGATGATGGTGGTGATGGTGGTTTTTAAAAGGAACGCGTGTCATATAAATTCTCTGTGAATGCTTATGCATCTGATGTCTTTTAACCTAAACCATATCCACAGCGTTTAGCAAGGGCTTTTTTCTATCATTAATTCATTTCATATTGATGCTATGAATTGTCAGTTCCGCAGTGCTGGCGTAGCCTTAAGTCAGACGCGTATAAGCCAGGAGAGAACGCATGAAGAAGGTCGCAATTGTCGGTTTAGGATGGTTAGGTATGCCGCTGGCAATGTCATTAACGGCACGAGGCTGGCAGGTGACCGGTAGCAAAACCACGGTGGATGGCGTCGAGGCCGCGCGCATGTGCGGCATAGAGGGTGTCGAGTTACGCCTGGAACCGGAGCTGGTTTGCGATACGGACGATCTCGATACGTTGATGAATGTGGATGCGCTGGTTATTACGCTTCCCGCTCGTCGCAGCGGCCCAGGAGAGACTTTTTACCTTCAGGCGATGCAGGAAATTGTGGATAGCGCGCTGGCCCATCATATTCCGCGCATAATCTTTACCAGTTCAACGTCGGTGTATGGTGATATTGAAGGGACCGTCAAAGAGAGCACCGCGCGGGCGCCTGTCACCGCTAGCGGCCGGGTGCTGAAAGAGCTGGAAGACTGGCTGCATAATTTACCCGGTACCCAAGTGGATATTTTGCGCCTCGCGGGCCTGGTTGGGCCGGAGCGTCATCCGGGGCGCTTCTTTGCCGGTAAAACCGCACCAAATGGTCATCATGGTGTCAATCTTGTGCATCTTGAGGATGTTATCGGCGCAATTACGCTCCTGTTGCAGGCTCCAAAGGGCGGGCACATCTATAATATATGTGCGCCCTATCATCCGGCGCGTAGCACATTTTATCCCGTGATGGCCCGACAGCTTGGGCTTGAGCCGCCGCAATTTCGCGATGCATCCGGGGAAGGGCAAGGCAAAGTGATTGATGGCAATCGTATTTGTCGTGAACTGGGATTTGAGTATCAATATCCCGATCCGCTGGTAATGCCAATGGAATAACCCCGCCAGCGGGTTCTATCGCACACCTTTTGGGGGCGAACATGAAACCGCTGCTGGATGTTCTGATTATCCTCGATGCACTCGAAAAAGAGGGGAGTTTTGCCGCCGCATCGGCGAAGCTCTACAAAACCCCCTCGGCCTTGAGCTACACCGTTCACAAGCTCGAAAGTGACCTCAATATCCAGCTGCTGGACCGCAGCGGGCACCGTGCGCGTTTCACGCGAACAGGCCAGATGCTGCTCGAAAAAGGGCGCGAAGTTCTGCATACGGTGCGCGAGCTGGAAAAGCAGGCAGTGAAACTGCACCAGGGCTGGGAAAACGAGCTGGTCATCGGGGTGGACGATACTTTTCCTTTCTCTTTACTCTCGCCGCTGATTGAAGCGTTTTACCAACGCCACAGCGTTACCCGACTTAAATTTATCAATGGCGTGCTGGGCGGTTCCTGGGAAGCGCTGACACAAGGGCGTGCGGATATTATCGTCGGCGCGTTACGTGACCCGCCTCAGTCGAGTGATTTTGGTTTTTCCCGCATTGGCACCCTTGAACAGGTGTTTGTGGTGGCGCCACATCATCCCCTTGCTCAGGAACCCGAGCCCATACCGCGTCGCGTCATAAAAGGTTGCCGTGCGATTGTGGTGGGAGATAGCTCTCTGCCAGAGTGCGCTATCTCTTCGCAATTGCTGGAGGATCAGGAAGCGATTACTGTTTTTGATTTTAAAACCAAACTCGAACTGCAAATTAGCGGGTTGGGCTGCGGCTATTTACCGCGATATCTGGCACAGCGGTTTATAGAAAGCGGGGCGCTGGTGGAAAAACAAGTACTGGCGCAAACCAACAGCGAATCGGTGTGGGTGGGGTGGAATGAGCAAACCGCCGGGCTTGCCAGCGCGTGGTGGCGAGATGAGATTTTAGCAAATAGTGCTATCGCTGCCGTTTACACTTTGCCGGAGGGCGGAATATCAACCGCTTAGTAAAAAGAAAATCGTGAACGGCTTATGAATCTATTGCCTTTTATGCCAAAGATGGGGCAAAATGCGCCGCTGCAAAAAAATGAGATTAACCGACGATATAAAAGGCGTCGGTTATTTTTTTTGCATGTAACAAACGCCATTTAAAAACAAAGAGGCCGGGCTTCGTACCGGATAGATACTTACTAAAATCCGACAGTTGTTGTCGCTGAGGAATCCAGAAAATGGGGCAATCTTTTGCTTACGTGGCGGTTTTCACCGTAAAGGAGAAAACTAATGTCGCATAACGCTACTCCAAAAACCTCTCGCGTGGAATTACGTAAAACACTTACGTTGATTCCGGTTGTCATGATGGGCCTTGCCTATATGCAGCCAATGACGCTGTTCGATACGTTTGGTATCGTTTCAGGCCTCACTGACGGTCACGTTGCAACGGCGTATGCCTTTGCGCTGATCGCTATTCTCTTTACCGCGTTGAGCTACGGCAAACTGGTTCGCCGTTTCCCGTCCGCTGGCTCTGCGTACACTTATGCTCAGAAATCCATTAGCCCGGCTGTCGGCTTTATGGTGGGCTGGTCATCACTGCTGGACTACCTGTTCATGCCGATGATCAACATTCTGCTGGCTAAAATTTACTTTGAAGCGCTGGTGCCTTCCGTACCGTCGTGGATCTTTGTTGTCGCACTGGTGGCCTTTATGACCATCTCTAACCTGCGCAGTATCAAGACCGTCGCTAACTTCAACACCCTGATCGTGATTCTGCAGATGGGCATCGTGGCGGTTATCGTCGGCATGATCATCTACGGTGTGGCGCATGGTGAAGGTGCAGGTACGCTGACCAGCACCCGTCCGTTCTGGTCTGAAGGCGCACACGTGGTGCCGATGATTACCGGTGCAACTATCCTGTGCTTCTCGTTCCTCGGCTTTGACGGTATCTCTTCTCTGTCTGAAGAGACCAAAGACGCAGAACGCGTGATCCCGCGTGCGATTCTGCTGACTGCGCTGCTGGGTGGCCTGGTGTTTATTGGCGCCTCTTACTTCCTGCAGCTGTACTTCCCGGACATCTCGCGCTTTAAAGATCCGGATGCGTCTCAGCCAGAAATCATGCTGTACGTGGCAGGCAAAACCTTCCAGTGGGGCGTGCTGATTTTCTCCAGCGTCACCGTACTGGCATCCGGTATGGCTGCTCACGCAGGCGTTTCTCGTCTGATGTACGTGATGGGTCGCGACGGCGTGTTCCCGACTCGCTTCTTCGGCTACATTCATCCGAAATGGCGTACTCCGGCATGGAACGTGCTGCTGGTTGGTGCGATTGCTCTGCTGGCGATCAAATTTGACCTGGTCACCGCAACGGCGCTGATTAACTTTGGTGCGCTGGTGGCATTCACCTTTGTGAACCTCTCCGTGATCTCTCAGTTCTGGATCCGTGAGAAGCGCAACAAAACGCTGAAAGACCACTTCAACTACCTGTTCCTGCCGCTGTGCGGTGCGATGACGGTTGGTGCGCTGTGGATTAACCTGGAAGAAAGCTCCATGATTCTGGGTCTGATCTGGGGTGGTATTGGTCTGGTGTATCTGGCTTGCGTGACCAAAAGCTTCCGCAACCCGGTTCCGCAGTACGAAGATGTCGCGTAATCACTGAGCGTGATACAAAAAAACCGGAGCACATGGCTCCGGTTTTTTTATGCCTGAAATGTTCAGACGATCTCTTGCGCGTACTGATACAAAGCCTTCAGTAGCGCCTGTTTCTCTGCATTGCCTTCATACTGCGTATACAGCATTTCCAGCTCCTGCGCGTAGCTCTGCAAGAACTCAGGTGTAAAGACGTTGCGACGATGCTCCAGCCAGCGCTCCTGCTCGGCCTCATCCAGGGTGCCAGGGAAATTACGCGCCCGATAGTTAAACATCAGTTTTTCGATGCGCTTATCGGCGAAGGTAATATCCAGCGCCGGTAAATTCTGCGGGTCTGTCTGCAACACGATGTTCATGGCGGCGCGGTCGGCATCGCTGAAAAAGCCGTTATAGAGCTGCGCATCGACGTTATCCGACGGCACAAACGGCTCGGCTTCGGCGAAGATCGCCATCACTTTTTCGCGCACCTGCGGGTTTTCGCGCAACACCTTCAGATTATCGAGGCACAGCTGGCGATTCACGCCCAGCCGGTCGGCGTCTTCCGGGCGCAGCGTATTTGCCTGCGCCAGCACCGGGCATTTATTGATATGCACCAGCTTCACGGGAACGGCGGCGTTATCGCCGAGCTCGCTTTTCGGCGTGTATAAACGCTTGCGCAGGGTGTCGCTGTCCAGCTCAAGCAGGGGAGAAATATCGCCCGCCAAATCAACCATAATCACCGCATTGCGATTATCGGGATGCCACGCCAGCGGTGCGACCCAGCTTGTATTTCCCCGCCAGGCGCCAAACATACCGGAGATATGCACCAGCGGTTTCATTTGTGGAACGTCAATCAGGGTCATTAGTTTCTGCTTACTGCGATGGCTCAGCAGATAGTCAAACAGTTTAGGCTGTGCGGTTTTGACCAGTTTGGCCATCGCGATGGTGGCATAAACGTCGGCCATCGCATCGTGGGCGTTGCTGTGCTCGATGCCGTTGGCGCGCGTCAGATGCTCCAGGCGGAAGCTTGGCAAACCGTCGTCATTCTCAGGCCATTTGATCCCTTCAGGGCGCAGGGCGTAGCAGGCGCGCATTACATCCAGCAGATCCCAGCGCGAATTACGGTTTTGCCAGCTGCAGGCATAAGGGTCATAGAAATTGCGGTACAGGATATTGCGCGTAACTTCATCGTCGAAGCGGATGTTGTTGTAGCCCACCACGCAGGTATTGGGCACGGTAAACAGGTCGTGAATACGACGGGCAAACTCGGCTTCATTCACGCCTTTCTCACGCGCTTCCTGCGGCGTAATGCCGGTCACCATCACGGCACCAGGCTGGGGAAGATAGTCGTCAGCAGGCTTACAGTAAAAAACCTCCGGCTCACCGATGATATTAAAATCCGCATCGGTGCGGATCGCCGCGAACTGCGAAGGCCGGTCCAGCGACGGGCTGGTGCCAAAGGTTTCGTAATCGTGAAAGAGAAAAGTGGGAAGCGCGGCGGAATCAGACACCAGTAATACCATCCTGTTAAAAAGTGACTTTACTATGGTAAACGATCGGCGGCGACACGCCGAACAAAAAGCGATTTTCAGCGCCAGAATTGCGCGCTGGCTTCCGCTAAATCTTTGCGTCCCGTCACATTTTTTTGCAATTTAAACAGGTAACGAAGCGAGAACTTCCGTAAAAAGGGCAACGATTTTAAATGACCTGAGGAAATACCGTTGAAACGCCGTCTGTTTATTGCTGTTTCTTTACTCGCTTCGAGTATTACTTCTGCTCTGGCTGCCGATCCACTGGACTATTCGCCGCAGCCCCCGGCCATTCAGGCAGGGTCATGGGTGCTAATGGATTACACCACGGGTCAAATTTTAACGGCCGGTAATGAACATCAGCAGCGCAATCCGGCAAGCCTCACCAAACTGATGACCGGCTATGTGGTCGATCGTGCAATCGACAGTCATCGCATTACCCCAGATGACGTTGTTACCGTCGGGCGCGACGCGTGGGCGAAAGGCAATCCGGTGTTTGACGGTTCATCGTTGATGTTCCTGAAAGCAGGCGATCGCGTGACCGTTCGCGACCTCAGCCGTGGCCTGATTGTGGATTCCGGTAACGACGCCTGTGTGGCGTTAGCTGACCACGTAGCGGGCGGTCAGCCGCAGTTCGTCAGCATGATGAACGACTACGTGCAAAAGCTGAATCTGCGTGATACCCACTTTGAAACCGTGCACGGCCTGGATGCGCCAGGGCAGCACAGTTCGGCTTACGATCTGGCGGTGCTGTCGCGCGCAATTATTCACGGTGAGCCGGATTTCTATCACATGTACAGTGAAAAGAGCCTCACCTGGAACGGCATCACCCAGCAAAACCGCAACGGCTTGCTGTGGGACAAAACCATGAACGTTGACGGGCTGAAAACCGGGCACACTTCAGGTGCGGGCTTCAACCTGATCGCCTCGGCGGTGGACGGTCAGCGTCGCCTGATTGCAGTGGTCATGGGAGCCGACAGCCCGAAAGGTCGCGAAGAACAGGCGCGTAAGTTGCTGCACTGGGGCCAGCAAAACTTCGATACCGTGCAGATCCTGCGCAGCGGCAAACAGGTCGGGACTGAGCGTATCTGGTACGGCGATAAAGAACACATTTCACTTGGTACCGATCAGGATTACTGGCTGGCACTGCCAAAAAGTGAAGTCGCGAATATCAAAGCCAAGTATGTCCTCGATAAAAAAGAGCTGGAAGCGCCTATTGCTGCCCATCAGCGCGTCGGGGAAATTGAGCTGTACGACCGCGATAAGGTCGTCGCGCACTGGCCGTTAGTCACGCTGGAAAAAGTCGGTAAGGGCGGTCTGTTCTCGCGTCTGAGCGACTATCTGCACCACAAAGCCTAATGCTCATAAGAGCAGACTGGCGCTCCTGCGAGTCTGCTCACATAATAAACATCTCGTGTTTGCCGGACATAACGAATCTGCTTTATAGTGTATAAATATACAGTAATAAACGGAGGCAGTATGGACTACAGCATCAAGCAGCAACCTAAGCGTAAAATTGCCGGTTTTCATCTGGTTGGCCCGTGGGAGCAAACCGTCAAACAAGGTTTTGAGCAACTGGCGATGTGGGTCGATGGCAATCAGATTCAGCCACTGGAATGGGTGGCGGTTTATTATGACAATCCCGATGAAGTGCCTGCCGAAAAACTTCGCTGCGATACAGCTGTCACTGTCGGCGAAGATTTTCAAATCCCTGCCAACAGTGATGGGGTGATCCTCACTGAAATCGCGGCGGGGGACTATGCCGTCGCCACGGCGCGAGTCGAAAACCATGACTTCGGCACACCGTGGTACAGCTTCTTTAACAGTCTCCTCGAGGATAACCGCTACGGGATCGCACCGAAGCCGTGTTTTGAGCGCTATCTGAACGATGGCAATGTCGATGGTTACTGGGATATCGAAATGTACGTTGCAGTGCAAAATAAGGTCGGTTGAGTCGCACACCTGTTATTTGTAGGGTTTTTCTGCCGGACGTGATGCGTCTGGCAGAAAACACAGTACAATTGTGATTCGCCGTATAGCTGGAGAGCGGGTGTGCGTCCCGACAAATCATTAACTCCCTTTGAAATCCGTTTGTACCGGAATTACCGCGTCGTGCATGGTTGTCGCATCGCATTGGCGTTTCTTCTCACCTTCCTTCTGGTGAGGTTGCTGCACATCCCTGAGGGTACCTGGCCGCTCATCACGCTAGTGGTGATCATGGGGCCAATCTCTTTCTGGGGAAACGTGGTTCCGCGCGCTTTTGAGCGTATCGGAGGCACGATTTTTGGCTCCGCATTGGGGCTGATTGCGTTAAAGCTTGAGCTCATTTCGCTCCCGATCATGCTGCTGTGGTGCGCCGGGGCGATGTTCCTGTGCGGCTGGTTAGCACTCGGTAAAAAACCGTATCAGGCGCTGCTGATTGGGATCACCTTATCGGTGGTCGTTGGCGCACCGGCGGGGGACATGGCCACGGCCCTGTGGCGAAGCGGTGATGTGATTCTGGGTTCGCTGTTGGCGATGCTATTCACCGGTATCTGGCCGCAGCGGGCATTTTTGCACTGGCGCATTCAGATGGCCAACTACGTCACGGCTTTCAACCGCGTCTATCAGGCAGGGTTTTCGCCCAACCTGGTCGAACGCCCAAGGCTCGAAAAGCACCTGCAAAAAATCCTCAATGATGTCGTGAAGATGCGTGGCATTATCGCTCCCGCCAGCAAAGAGACGCACATTCAGAAATCCATTTTCGAGGCCATTCAGACGGTCAGTCGCAATCTGGTGTGTATGCTCGAACTGCAAATTAACGCTCACTGGGCGTCGCGCGCCAGCCACTTTGTTCTTCTGAATGCGCACACCCTCAAGGAAACGCAGCAGATGACGCAGCAAACGCTGTTAACCATCGCTCACGCGCTGTATGAAGGCAATCCGCAGCCGATTCTGGCGAACAGCGAACGGCTGAATGAAATCACAGCGGAGTTGAGGCAGTTGATTAATGAACATCAGGGTGACAATGTGGCGGAAACGCCCATTCACGGCTATGTATGGTTGAGCATGGAAATGGCGAGACAGCTTGAACTGTTGTCGCATCTCATTTGCCGGGCGCTGCGCAAATAAAAAGCAGCCATAGCCTGATGTGACGGCTGCTGCTTCGATTCAGCAGCGATTGGGGTTATGATAGGATTAAACGATATACCATTTGTCATTCGCAGCGGCTGTCAGTAAGGTTATCTGCACAGCGGTTGCTTAAACGAATCCGAATCTTACATTAGCAGGGGTATTAAAATGGAAACTACCAAGCCTTCGTTCCAGGATGTTCTGGAATTCGTCCGCCTGTTCCGCCGCAAAAACAAACTGCAGCGTGAAATCCAGGACGTTGAGAAGAAGATCCGTGACAACCAGAAACGCGTTCTGCTGCTTGATAACCTGAGCGACTACATCAAGCCGGGCATGAGCGTTGAAGCTATTCAGGGCATTATCGCCAGCATGAAAACCGACTACGAAGATCGCGTAGACGACTACATCATCAAAAATGCTGAGCTGTCCAAAGAGCGTCGCGATATCTCCAAAAAACTGAAAGTGATTGGCGAAATCAAGAACGGCGAAGCGAAAAGCGAGTAACCGTCGCGAAGAATGATAAGGCCTCTCTGCGAAAGCTGAGGGGCTTTTTTTATGGCCGATATACAGGCGCAGAAAAGCAAAAAGCCTGCTTTAAAAGCAGGCTTTTCAAATGTGGCTCCTCTGACTGGACTCGAACCAGTGACATACGGATTAACAGTCCGCCGTTCTACCGACTGAACTACAGAGGAATCGGTTAGGAGGCTTATCTTAGCGGCGAAAAAACTTTTGTCAAACCTGATCTTACACTCATTCATTCAACTGCTGATTCTGTCGTCAGTTTGTCGTCATTCTCTACAATTTTTTGTGGAAAATACTTTGCAGGATTAGCGTTTCTCCCTCATCATTTGAAATGGAGTTTCAACTTTCTCTCGTTAAGGTCCATTTTGAACGTCACTTCCGCTCTGCGCCAGGCCGTTAAGCGTACGCCCTGGTATGCCAAACGTAAAAGCTATCGTGTTCTGTTCTGGCGTGAAATCACCCCCCTTGCTGTGCCTATCTTTCTGGAAAACACCTGCGTTCTGCTGATGGGCGTGCTCAGTACGTTTCTGGTGAGCTGGCTGGGTAAAGAGGCGATGGCGGGCGTGGGGCTGGCAGACAGCTTCAATATGGTAGTGATGTCGTTCTTTGCCGCCATCGATCTTGGTACGACGGTGGTTGTCGCCTTTAGTCTCGGCAAACTCGATCCGAAGCGTGCGCGCGAGGCGGCTCGACAGTCGCTGATGATCATGACCGTCTTCTCGGTAATTCTGGCAGCAGTAATCCACTATTTCGGTAAAGAGATTATCGATATCGTAGCAGGGGAGGCGACCGATGAAGTGAAAGGGTTGGCGCTGACCTATCTTGAAATGACGGTACTGAGCTATCCGGCGGCGGCTATCGCCTTGATTGGAAGCGGTGCACTGCGCGGTGCGGGCAACACAAAAATTCCGCTGCTGATTAACGGCGGGATGAATATCCTCAATATCATCATCAGCAGCATACTGATTTACGGGCTTTTCTCATGGGATGGTCTGGGATTTGTCGGAGCAGGGCTGGGGCTGACCATCTCGCGGTATATCGGCGCAATAGCGATTGTCGCGGTGCTGATGATGGGCGTAAACCCGGCGCTTAAACTCTCGTTAAAAAGCTATTTCCGCCCCTTCAATTTCGCCATTATCTGGGAAGTGATGGGGATTGGTATTCCTGCCAGTATCGAATCTGTACTGTTTAACGGCGGGAAACTGTTGACTCAAATGTTTGTCGCCGGGATGGGTACCGACGTTATCGCCGGTAACTTTATCGCGTTCTCGATTGCTTCGCTAATTAACCTGCCAGGGAACGCCCTCGGATCGGCATCGACGATTATCACCGGGAAACGGCTCGGCAAAGGGCAAATCGCCCAGGCGGAGCGCCAGTTGCGTCACGTATTCTGGTTATCAACAATTGGACTGACAATTATCGCGTGGGGAACCGCGCCGTTCGCGGGGCTGATGGCCTCGTTCTACACCCATGAGGACGACGTCAAAGAGGTGGTCAAAATCCTCATCTGGCTGAATGCCGCGTTTATGCCCATCTGGGCGGCGTCGTGGGTGCTTCCTGCGGGGCTTAAAGGCGCACGTGATGCGCGCTTTGCGATGTGGGTGTCGATGCTCGGCATGTGGGGCTGTCGCGTGGTGGCGGGGTATGGGCTCGGGATTATGCTCGGTATGGGGGTTGTTGGCGTCTGGCTGGGGATGTTCCTCGACTGGGCGGTGCGCGGCGCACTGTTTTACTGGCGTATGGTCAGCGGGCGCTGGCTGTGGAAATACCCACGAATCAAGAGCGAAAATGCGACGCCGGAACCTTCAGAACGCCTGACAAATGTGCGAACTGAAGAATAAATCAGCAAACGAACTTTTTTATGCATTCTGTCTTTGACAATGACAGGTGGCATCGATAATATGCGCCCCGTTCACACGATTCCTCTGTAGTTCAGTCGGTAGAACGGCGGACTGTTAATCCGTATGTCACTGGTTCGAGTCCAGTCAGAGGAGCCATATTTAAGAAGCCTGCTCAGGAAACTGAGCGGGATTTTTGCTTTTCTGCGTTCGGTGGAATTGCCGGGTGGCGGCTACGCCTTACCCGGCCTACAGAACCGTACAGATTATCCCGCCTGCACGCGAATCGGCGCGGTGGCTTCAAACAGCCACGGTCGCGCATCGCTATTGACCAGCGGCGACAGAACCTCTCTCACCTGCTGATGATAATCATCCAGCCACTGCTTCTCTTGATCGTTGAGCAACTGCAATTCAACCTGGCTTAAATCAATCGGGATAAGCGTCAGGGAAGCAAACTTGCAGAAGCCCGGAATGCTCTCAACAATCTCCACTTGATTTTCAATGCGAATACCGTGGCTGTCGGCCTGATAATACCCCGGCTCGATGGTGATGATACTCCCCGCTGTCAGCGGCCACGGGTTCACTTTCTTGGCGATGCGCTGCGGGTTTTCGTGGATCAGTAGCTGATGCCCCACGCCGTGCCCGGTGCCATGATCGTAATCCAGTCCCAGTTCCCACAGCGGACGACGAGCGAACGCGTCCAGTTGATGCCCCTGCGTACCCGACGGGAATTGCAGCGTAATGAGCGATAAAAAGCCTTTTAGCACGGCGGTATAGTGCAACCGCTGCTGCGCATCCAGCTTGCTGTACGCCAGCGTACGGGTCGCATCCGTGGTGCCGTTATGATACTGGCCGCCAGAATCATTCAGGTAGAAATGGCCGCTGGTAATTGCCTTATTTGATGCGGCGCTGGAGTGATAATGGCACATTGCCGCGTTACTGGCGGAGGCGGAAATCGTCTCGAAACTTTGCTCGATAAAGCCTTGCTGTTGTTCACGGAATTTAAGCTGCTGCGCCTGCGCTTCCAGTTCGGTCAGCGGCTTGCCTGCCGCCTCGCGCTGCGGTACTTCATGCGACAACCACGCGATAAAATTCACCCACGCGGCACCGTCCTGCTGATGGCATTCGCGATAGCCTTCCAGCTCGACGGGGTTCTTGTGCGCTTTCATAAGCGTCACCGGATCGGCCTGCCAGAGGATCTCTCCCTGCGGCTCAATCGCAAAACGCAGCGCAACCGGAGCAGAATCCGCATCCAGCCACACGCGTTTGCCTTCGCTGACCTGTTTGCAGCGGTGCACAAAATCATCCTGCGGCGAAATCACTATCCCATCGACAGCAGAAGCGGGCAGTTCGCGAAGTTTGTCGCCATCGACGAACCATTCGACGTCACCCTCGCGGCTCAGCAATGCAAAGGAGAGCGGCACCGGGCTGGTGTGGATATCAGACCCACGCACGTTCAGCAGCCAGGCGATGTTGTCCGGCATGGTTATCGCCAGATAATCCGCGCTGTTATCCTGCAGCAATTGCGCCACACGACGACGTTTGTCGGCGCTGCTTTCACCGCTGACCGCAACGGGCATCTCGCGGATCCGGCCCGCCGGGGCAGCGGGGCGATCGCTCCATAATGTGTCGAAAGGCGACGCGTTGAGCGGGACAAATTCGCAGCCGGTGACGGCAAGCTGTTGGTATTCGTTGTGGGTCATCAGCAGAGGGTCAAAGGCGATGCGCATTCCGTCGCTCGCATTCGCGTCAAGCCACTGGGCCAGCGGTTCGTTGTGCAGATGATGGATCGCAAAATCATCCATATTGACCTGCACGCGAGCCTGTACCTGATAGCGACCGTCGACAAACAGCAACGCGCGATCTTTCAGAACCAATGCCAGCCCTGCAGAGCCGTCAAAGCCGGTCAGCCACGCCAGTTTTTCAAAATGCGGTGCGCAGTATTCGCTCTGCCACGCGTCGGTGCGCGGCACGATCATGCCGTCGAGATTGTTTTCCTGTAGCCACTGGCGAAGCGCCGTAAGCGGTGTGGTGGTGTGCATGGTTTTTCCTTGTTGTTATTAGCGGAACGGCGGTTCGTTGAAGGTGCGCAGTTTGCGTGAATGCAGCTTGTCGCCTTCTGCACGCAGCAAATCTATCGCGCGAATACCGATCTGCAAATGCTCGGAAATCGCCCCTTCATAAAAGCGGTTAGCCTGGCCTGGCAGTTTAATCTCGCCGTGCAGCGGTTTGTCCGAAACGCACAGCAGCGTGCCGTACGGAACACGGAAACGGTAGCCCTGAGCGGCAATGGTGGCGCTTTCCATATCAATCGCTACCGCGCGGCTTAAGTTAAAGCGCAGCGAAGAGGCAGAGTAGCGCAGCTCCCAGTTACGGTCGTCGGTGGTGACGACGGTCCCGGTGCGCAGACGTTGTTTGACCTCTTCGCCTGGCATCCCGCTTACCTGTTTGGTGGCGTCGTACAAGGCGCGCTGCACTTCGGCGATGCTCGGGATTGGGATATCCGGTGGCAGCACTGCGTCGAGCACGTGGTCGTCGCGCAGATACGCATGGGCCAGCACATAGTCGCCAATCAGTTGGCTTTCACGCAGGCCGCCGCAGTGGCCAATCATCAGCCACACGTCCGGGCGCAGTACCGCCAGATGGTCGCAGATGGTTTTGGCATTCGACGGGCCGACGCCGATATTAATCAGCGTAATACCCTGACCGTCGGCGGTGATCAGGTGCCAGGCAGGCATTTGATGCTTTTTCCATGCCAGATCGGAAATCGCCATTTCCGGCGCTTCGGTTTCGGCGGTGATCCAGATCCCTCCAGCACACGAGAGCGCTACGTACGGGCTATCCGGATCGAGGATTTGGCTGCATCCCCAGCGCACAAATTCATCCACGTAGCGGGTGTAGTTGGTGAAGAGCACAAAGGGCTGGAAATGTTCAACCGGCGTGCCGGTGTAGTGACGCAGGCGCGCCAGCGAGAAATCAACGCGGCGGGCATCAAAGTGCGAAAGCGGGGAAAACTCCGCTGGATGGTAAATGCCATCTGCCGTTTCATCACCAATCTGTGAAAGCTCGGTAGTCGGGAAATGGCGCGTCAACCCGGCGCTCATCGAACGGTCCAGCGTCAGCGCCGAGCCATCAATGACATACGGATACGGGATTTCATGCAGCGAGGGTTCTACGGCGATATGCGCGTCGTAATCCTGATACAGCAGCGTCAGCTGTTCCTCAAGATAAGGGCGGAACAGAGAAGGGCGTGTGACGGTCGTGGAATAACAGCCGGAGTGGGTAAAGCGAGCATACGCGCGGGTTTTGGGCGTATTGGTGGTGCCACCATCCCAGGTGACCGAGAGCGAAGGATAAACAAAAAGGCCGTCGATTCGGGCCTTTTCATCAGGAAGCGTTCCGTTCTCAATGTACTCGCTAATGGCGGTGCGCAGGGCGTTGACAGATTGTTCGTACAACGCCTCCAGCTTTTCCAGTGCCTGAGCAGGTGTCAGGCTTAAGCCCTTATTATTCATGTCTGTCTCCTTGATCCACAGATGTGCGACGTCACTCGATAGTATGTCACACACATGTGAAAAAAAAGTCAGGACATCATCAGTGGGCGTCTTTCATCAGCAGCGCCGTTGTGGCCGAAATCAGACAGCCCGCGAGCAGGTAAATCGCCACGCTTTGCCAGTTGCCGCCGGAGAAGGTGACTAAGGCCGCGGCGATAAACGGCGTAAATCCGCCGCCGACCACGCTTGCCACCTGATAGCCCACGCCTGCGCCGCTGTAGCGGTAGCTCGCGCCAAACATTTCGGTGAACATCGGCTGCTGCACGCACACCACCATGTCGTGGGCGATGTTAGCCAGCATGATGGCGAAGAACACTATCCAGAACAGCGATTGCGCTTCCAGCGCCATAAAGAACGGCCAGGCGCTGAGGCTGCCGATCAGCGCCCCGGTGATGTAAACGCGTCGACGGCCAAACCTGTCTGCAAGCCAGGCGAAGCAGGGGATGGTCAGGCAGCTAATCCCGCCGACCAACAGGCCAATATTCAGAAAAAGCTCACGTGGCAGGCCGAGGTTTTGCGTTGAATAGTTCAGGGAAAAGGCGGTAACGATATACATCGTCAGCAGCTCACACAGGCGCAGGGCGATAATTTTCAGGAATGCACCTGGATGCTGCATCAGTGCTTCCATCACCGGCAGGCGTTTTTTCGCAACCGGTGGCTCACTTTGCTGCTGTTCAAATTCTGCTGACTCTTCCATGCCGTTGCGGATCCACAGCGCCGCCAGCACCAGCACAATGCTGAACAGGAACGGAATGCGCCAGCCCCAGCTCAGGAACTGCTCGTCAGTGGTCAACTGGCTGATAAGTGAAACCAGCCCGGTTGAGAGCAGCAGGCCCACGCCGTAACCCACCTGCACGCCGCTGCTGTAGAAGGCTTTTTTATTTTTAGGGGCGCTTTCGACAGACAACAGCGCCGCACCGCCCCATTCGCCGCCCACGGCAAAACCTTGAATCGCACGCAGCGTCACCAGCAGGACCGGAGCCCACCAGCCAATCATGTCGAATGACGGCAAAATGCCAATCAGCGCCGTGGCGATCCCCATCATCCAGACGGTGAGCATCAGCATCCGCTTACGGCCCAGTTTGTCACCGAAATGGCCGAAAATCACCCCACCCAAAGGGCGGAATAAAAACCCGACGCCGAAGGTGGCAAACGCGGCGAGCGTACCCATCGCGGGGCTGACCTGCGGGAAAAATTCGCGGTTAAATACCAGTGCGGCGGTGATGCCATAGAGCAGAAAGTCATACCAGTCGACGACGGCACCGGCAAAGCTGCCGAGTGCGGCGCGCCGTGCGCGATTGAGCGAGGGTGTCTCCGTATTAGGGCGTTCGGAGATGAGGGTGGAGTCCATGTTTTGTCCTGTCTGTACCAAATTTTTCATTATTAGTATGGGAAAAGGTTACTCACATCGTGCCCGCTCATTGAGCGGAATCAATGAGACTACCCCGACAGGCGGCAGCTGAAAACGATTTTATCCGTCGCGTGCATTAAAATTTCCAAAACGCGGCGAAGGAGTTTCCAGAAAGGGATTACAGTATTAGGTATCGCAGAACGATTTTGCAGAGGATTTGACTATGCAACGGATTCGAATGGTTTTGATTATCGTCATGGTCTTGCTGGCACTTCCCGCGTATGCGGAGCCTGGCGTTTACGGGGAACAGCGCATTACCGGCTGGTGGAATAATTTCACCAGCGATGTGTCTCAGACGTGGAATGAGCCGCAAAATTACGATCTCTATCTGCCTTTTCTGAGCTGGCATGCGCGCTTCATGTATGACAAAGAAAAAACCGATAACTACAACGAAATGCCGTGGGGTGGCGGTTTTGGGGTATCTCGTTACAACGAACAGGGGAACTGGAGTTCCCTCTACGCCATGATGTTTAAAGACTCTCATAACGAATGGCAGCCGATTGTTGGCTACGGCTGGGAGAAGGGCTGGTATCTGGATAATGCGCAGGATTTCCGTTTAGGACTGGGTGTAACGGCCGGGATCACGGCGCGGAAGGATTTTGCTAACTATGTTCCGCTGCCGATTATTTTGCCGCTGTTCTCCGCCGGTTATAAGCGCCTGAATGTGCAATTTACCTATATTCCCGGCACCTATAACAACGGCAACGTGCTGTTTGCGTGGTTGAGGTATGGGTTTTAGATTCGGAGACTGAAGCCGGGTGGCGGCTGCGAGGTAAATGCAAAACGGCAACATCGTTGCCGTTTTTAATGTTTTCTCCCTCTCCCTGTGGGAGAGGGCCGGGGTGAGGGCACCAGACCGCACGGTCTTAAAGGGTGATGATCTTCTTAACCGTCGCATTCGACAGCGCCAGCATTGAAATCAGCACCGACGCCACAAACGTCAGGGCGATCAGCAGCAGTTTTGTGGTTAGCGATGTCACCGGAATCAGCGACGTCAGCAGATGGAACACGGAATAATGCAGAATATACACCCCGGTCATGGTTTTGCTGACGGCGGCTAAAATGGCCTCTTTGAATTCGATATTCTTACGAAAACGCACGCCGTTGGCGGCAATGACCAGCGCCACAATCAGGAAGTAAATTTGCGAGCCGGTGAGAATGAACGCATTTCTGTCCGCCTTGAAAACGGCGAAGAAGAAATGGCGCTCATAAAACCAGGTGAACAGATAAATCACAGGGATGGCCGCCACCGCCGTTTTCACCACCTTGTCTTTACTTATCCACGCGGATATAACCGGGTCGAAGAATATCTGGCCGGTCAGATAAAACAACAGCCAGGTCCAGAGCCGATATTGCGGGGCCAGCGAGAGTAAATGTTTGTCGGGATAAAGCGCCGACAGCAAATCGTAACCGTAAGAAAACAGCAGCAAAGTGCAGGTTACGCCTATCAGCGTTTTTCGCCGCTGGCTTAACCATTCGATGAGCGGGTGGAAGGTATAAATCACGATAAAGGTAAAAACAAACCACGGCTGGATTAAATAGCCGCGCTGATACGGCTCCCACAGATAATAAACCGTCATCCAGAACAGAAACACTATCACCACGGCTTTGATCTTCGATAGCTGCCAGCGCTGGTCATGCCTTGACTGGGCATCCAGATAACCGGCGACAACAAAAAACAGTGGCGTGGCGACGGTCGAAATAAAAGTCAGAAAACCGAGCACCCAGTGGTAATCGTAATCGTAATTATCTCGGGTGTGATAAAGCGTGAAAAATGTTACCGCCGTCATGCATCCCAGCGTTTTAATAATATTTAGCCCGGTTGGGTTCATTGTGGGGCAGCCCTCTCCGTAGGGTGGAAACAGGCATAAATAACCGGAAGTACCAGCAGGGTCAAGACAGTGGCAAAGCCTAGCCCGAACATAATCACTACCGCCATGCTCTGGAAGAACACGTCGCGCAACAGCGGAGCGAGCCCCAGCACCGTAGTAAACGCGGTTAGCAGAATAGGCCGTAGGCGCGACGTTGCGGCATCAACAATCGCCTCGTGCTGCGCTTTATGCTCTTTCTGCTGCTCGATTTCCTCGACCAGCACGATGCCGTTGCGGATCAACATCCCGCTCAGACTCAGCAGACCAATCAGCGCCATAAAACCAAACGGAATACCGGTGAGTAAAAAGCCTGGCGTCACGCCAATCAGTGCCAGCGGCACCGTCAGCCAGATGGCAACCGCATTTTTCACCGAGCTAAACATCAGGATGGTGATAATAAACATCACCAGGAAGCCAATTGGGAGCGTAGTGAAAAGACCTTGCTGCGCCTCGCTGGAGTTTTCCGCGTCGCCGCCCCATTCGATGCTGTAACCGTGCGGCAGGGAAAGGGCATCAATCTGCGGTTTTACCCGCACCAGTATATCGCCGGATGTTTCGTTACTGAGCGGGTCGGGATCGGTCTGCACCGTCAGCACCCGGCTGCGGTCCCGGCGCAGGATCAGCGGATCTTCCCACTCCAGCGCAAAGCCGCTCACCACGTTGCTCAGCGGAATATATTGCTGACGATTTTGGCTCCACACCAGCACGTTATTGAGATGGTTCGCGTCCTGACGCTCGCTTTCTGGCGGGCGCACGATAACGGGCAGCAGGTCCGAGCCTTCACGGTATAAGCCGATACGGCTGCCGGAGAAATTCATCTCCAGCGCGCTGTCGATATCCTGTTTATCCACGCCCAGTTCGCGCCCGGAGGCGGCGACGTACTGTGGGCGAATCACTTTGCTGCGATTTTGCCAGTCATTGCGCACGCTGTCGGTGGCCGGATCGCGCGCCAGAATATCATCCACCTGGCTTGCAATCTGCCGCAACCTGTCAGGGTCCGGCCCTTTGATCCGCACTTCGATGGCGCTATCGCCGGACGGACCAAACATCACCCGTTTGGTGCTGGCGTTAATCTCCGGATAGTGGCGGGCGATGTCCTCGTCAACGTGGCGTGTCAGCGCGGCGATATTGCGTTGGTCGTCCATCCGCACCATGATTTGCGCGTAATTGCTGTACTGCCGCTGGCCGCTGTAGGTCAGAATAAAACGCATACTCCCCTGGCCGATGGTCGAGACGGTGGTGACCACGCCAGGCTGGCCGTTGATCGATTTTTCAATGTCGCTGGTGATTTTCTCGGTCTGAGCAATGTCGGTGCCGTAGGGCAACCACAGATCGACAAAGAAAATCGGCGTGTTTGACGACGGGAAGAAGTTTTGTCGCACCGCGCCGAATCCCCATACTGCGCCTGCAAGCAGGATAACCATCAGCGTCAAAGTGATCGTTTTGCGCACCATCAGCGCGTTCAGTATCTGCTGATACAACCGGTAGAACCGTTGGTTATACGGGTCGACATCCGCAGGCGTATCGGCCACTTTCTGGCCTTTAAACAACCACCATTTGATCATCACCGGCGTGAGGGTGAGCGCGGAAAACCAGCTTAACAGCAGGGAAATCAGCAGCACCTGGAACAGGGATTTACAATATTCCCCTGTCGAATCCTGCGAGAGTCCAATGGGAGCAAAGGCTAAAATGGCGATAACCGTAGCGCCCAGCAGAGGCAGCGCCGAGCGGCGGATCACGTACTGAATGGCGGTCATCAGCGTCGAGCCACGCTGTCTGGCAATCAATACTCCTTCGACGATCACGATTGCATTATCGACCAGCATGCTCAGAGCGATAATTAAAGCGCCCAGAGAAATACGCTGTAACTCAATCCCCCACAAATACATGATAAGCAAGGTGCCCAGAACGTTGAGCGCCAGCGACAGGGCGATAATAATACCGCTGCGTAAGCCCATAAAAATCAACAGCACGCCGATGACAATCGCCAGCGCCATCAGGAAGTTAATAATAAAGCCGTTCACCGAATGGCTCACTTCTGCGGCCTGGTCGTAAAACAGATCGATGTTAATCCCTGCCGGTTTTTCCGCCGACATGTGCTTCAATTTTGCTTCAAGGGCGCGCCCCACGTCGGGAACGTTCACGCCCGGAATAAAGGAGACGCCCATAGTCACCGCCTGGCGGCCATTCGCGTGATAAATACTCGACGGTGAAACGCTCAGCCCGCGTGAAACCGTGGCGATATCGCGCAAGCGGGTTGCCGCCCCGACGCCTGGCGGGGTAATCATCATATCGCCAAGTTCATCGATATTCTGAAACTCGCCCGTCGGATGCAGGCGAATAGATTCGCTGCCTGAGACGATTTCACCGGCACTGGAGACGCTATTCACACGGCCCAACAGCGTGGAGATCTGCCCAAGCGTTATTCCGCGGGCGGCCATTTTGGCAAGATTGATATCGACATTAATCTGCTGTGGGACCGCGCCGCCAATTGCCACTTTTCCCACGCCGGGGATCAGCACCAGCTCGCGCCTGAGCTGCTCGGCGTACTGCGCCAGTTCGGGATTCGTAAAGCTGTCGCCAGAGATGGCAAAGAAAAAGCCAAATACATCGCCAAAATCATCATTCACAAAGGGTGTGACCACCCCCGGAGGAAACTGACGCGATGCATCGCCCACGCGACGACGCAGCTCATCCCAGATTTGCGGCAGTTCGTTTGAGTGATAGCGCGAGGCGATATTAACGGTTATTTGCGATAGCCCGTTCGAGGAGATTGAACTGACGTTATCGAGATACGGTAGTTGCTGCAGCGCGTTTTCCAGCGGCAGCGTGACCTCTTCTTCCACCTGTTGGGCAGACGCGCCGGGGTAGTGGGTGATGACCACGGCAGTTTTGATGGTAAACGCCGGATCTTCCAGCCGACCAATATTAAGCAGGGCAAAAATACCGCCGACGCCCAGCAGCAGAACGGTCAGCCAGACGCGGATCGGGTTGTCGATAAACTGGCGCGAGATATCCATTACAAACCTCGCTCACGCGTCCAGATGCGCACCTGCTGCCCCGCATGTAATTCGCCGACACCCGCCGCGACCACGCGTTCACCGGGGTTCAGCCCTTCGGTGATAATCACCCCCTGCGCGGTCACTTGCCCGACCGCCACTTTGCGATCCTCAAGCTGTAAATTGTCGCCATCGCCTTTCACTACCCAGACATGGGGTTCGTTGCGCGCGCTGCTATTCGGGTTGAAAACCGCTTCCACCGGAACGGCCAGAGCATGACGTCCTACGCTTGCCGGAAGGTTCGCCAGATTGACCGTCACGGTGCCGCTCACGCCGCCCACTGCCGGGAAATCGTCGGGCCGCGGCATGGTTAAAATCACCTGCCACGTCAGGGTATTGCTGTCGCTGCTGCCCGTATGTTCTTTGTAAACCGCGCTAAATTCGCGATCCGGTAGAGAATTAATTTTCACCACCGGGCGATAGTCAGCGTTACGGATATCCAGGGTTTTAAACAGATTTTCAGGAATGCTAAACACCACGTCCAGCAAGTCGGTTCGGGTCAACGTGACGATGGGTTGACCGGCGGAAACGACCTGATGATTGCGTACCTGAACGGTGGCGGCCGTGCCCGCAAAGGGGGCTGTAAGCGTCATCTGGCTCAGCTCTTCCTGGGCAATTTTGAGTGCGGCATTGGCAGAATCACGGGTAGCGCGTTGCACGTCCATCTCGGCTTTTGAAATGGCCTGACGGCCAGCCAGCGTCTGAAAACGGTCGAACTGGCGCTGCGCCAGCGTGGCGGAGGTCTGTCTGTCTCGAACTCGCTGTTGCGCTTCACGCGCATTAAGGCTGGCCAACTGCTGCCCTTGTTTTACGCTTGTCCCCTGGCGGATATCGAGCGTTTCAATCTGGCCGCCGCGTTTAAACGACAGGTCGGTGGCGTCGCCGGATTCTATTCTGGCAGGAAACACGCGCTGTTGTGCCTGGCCCGCATCCATCACCACGGCGACCTTAACCATTCTCGGCTGAGGTGGAGCTTCTGCCGGTTTTTGATCGCAGGCGGTAACGAGAAGAATAATTATCGGTATAAGAGAAATGTAACGATTCACGCTATTCCCCTGATAAATAAAAAATCTATTTATTACCCACACTTACTTTATTCGGCAAAGGATGACACCACCAGATAAGTAAATAGCCCTACGGCTGCACTGGACATAATGGCCAGCACAATAAACAACGCGAGGCGAATCAGGCTATATCCAAACATCTTTCCTCCCTTAGCGTTAATCGCAAGCCCGGAATGTCTGTTTATGAGCATAGTCTGTGAAAAAGGAAAAGGTTATAGAGCGCCTAAAATTGGCAGGCTGGCGAAATTCACACCTTTGAATGAGGTATGCGAATGACCTTAACGCTTAAATCATTATTATTCAGAGAATTAATTCGCGGCCAAAAAATAGCGAGTGTCCTGTGCTACGTTTAATAACATCTCTTTCCAGTTGGCCATAAAAGGATGCTCACTATGTACAGAAATATTCTGGTCCCGGTCGATGTCTTTGAAATGGGGCTGGCCGATAAGGCCCTTGCTCATGCGCAGTTCCTCGCGCAGGCGGCCTCAGCCGATATCCATTTACTTCATGTGATTCCAAAATTTTCGCCGGAGCTGACCCGAGGGTTTATTTCCGATGCGCGTAAAATGGATGACTATATGATTAATAACGCAAAAGAAAAACTCTCGGCACTGGCACAAAAAACGACGTTTCCTCAGGATCGCATTCACCTTCATGTCCGTAGCGGCAATGTGCGCGATGAAGTCACTCTCCTGGGGGACGAACTTAATGCGGAAGTGATCATTATCGGATCGCGCAATCCCAATATTCAGACCCATTTACTCGGCTCGGATGCGGCCAATATTGTTCGCTATGCGCACGTTCCGGTATTTGTCGTGCGTTAAAGGCGAAAGGGACAGCGGGCGATTTTCGTTGCAGGAATTGAGGACGGATTGATGAATACAGATAAACCGGGCCAACCTTTTTACCGGCTCTCCGTAGAAGAAACCCTGGCACAAACCAACAGCTCAGCAGACGGAATTACCGGCGCGGACGCGGCGGCGCGCCTGACACAGTACGGTGAAAATGCCTTACCGCAAAAACCGGGAAAGCCCGCGTGGCTGCGTTTTTTAGCCCATTTCAACGATGTACTGATTTATGTCCTGCTGGCGGCGGCAGTGCTGACCGCCGTCATGGGCCATTGGGTCGATACACTGGTGATTTTGGGCGTGGCGGTCATCAATGCGCTGATCGGCCATATTCAGGAAAGTAATGCAGAAAAATCCCTTCAGAGCATCCGCAATATGCTCTCCAGCGAGGCCGTTGTGGTTCGTCAGGGGAATCATGAAACAATTCCTACCACCGCGTTGGTACCGGGCGATATCGTGGTCATTCGCGCAGGCGATCGCATTCCCGCCGACCTGAGAGTCATTGAAGCGCACAACCTGCGGGTGGAAGAGGCCATTCTGACGGGTGAATCCACGGTGGTGGAAAAAGGCACCGACAGGCTGGAAGGGGAATTACCGCTGGGGGATCGCACCAATCTACTGTTCTCTGGCACTACCGTCAGTTCCGGCGGTGGTAAAGGGATTGTGGTCGCAACGGGAGGCGAGACGGAGCTGGGCCACATCAATCAGATGATGGCGGATATTGAAAAACACCGCACGCCGCTGCTGGTGCAGATGGATAAACTCGGCAAAGCCATTTTCATTATTATCCTGGTGATGATGGCGGCCCTGTTTGTCTTCAGCCTGCTGTTCCGCGATATGCCGGTTTCCGAACTGATGTTGTCCCTGATTAGCCTTGCGGTAGCCTCAGTCCCGGAAGGTCTGCCTGCGATTATCTCGATTATCCTGTCGCTCGGCGTGCAGACGATGGCGAAGCAGAAAGCGATTATCCGCAAACTGCCGACGGTCGAAACCCTGGGTGCGATGACGGTGATTTGCTCCGATAAAACCGGCACCCTGACCATGAACGAGATGACCGTCAAGGCGGTGATCACGGCGGATAAAATTTATCGCGTCGAAGGCGACAGCTATGAGCCGGTGGGAAATATTCATCCGATTGACGATCCGACGCCGGTGACGGTGGCTCACGGTTCACTACTGGAACGTTATTTGCGCACCGTTGATCTGTGTAACGACAGCCAGTTGATGAAAGACGAGCAGGGGCTGTGGAAAATCACCGGCGGGCCGACCGAAGGGGCGTTGAAGGTGCTGGCTGCTAAAGTCCCGCTTCCGCCTGTGCAGACGGAGCTGCGCAGCAAAATCCCGTTTGATTCCCTGTACAAATACATGTCGACGCTACACCGCATCGGTGATGAAGAGATGATTCTCATCACCGGTGCACCGGACGTGCTGTTCCGACTTTGCCAGCATCAGCAGACGGAATCCGGGCTTGAGCCGCTCAATCAGCCCTACTGGGAAGCGCAGATCGAGGAGTATGCCCGCGAAGGTTTACGCATGGTGGCGGCGGCCTGGAAACCGGCGGGCTTTGAGCAAACCACCCTTGACCATCCGGATTTGCAGCAGGGCGTTATTCTGCTCGGTATCGCCGGGATGATGGACCCGCCGCGACCGGAGGCCATTACCGCCATCGGCGACTGCTTGCGGGCGGGGATTCGCGTGAAAATGATCACCGGCGACCATCCGCAAACGGCGATGAGCATCGGGCAAATGTTGGGAATCGGCAATGCCGGGAGTGCGATTACCGGGCGTGAACTGGAGGTGATGGACGATCATCAGTTGAGCGAAGCCGCGCAGAAATTTGATATTTTTGCCCGTACCAGCCCGGAGGATAAATTCCGCCTGGTGCAGGCCCTACAAAGTAAGAAAGAAGTGGTCGGGATGACCGGGGATGGCGTCAACGATGCGCCTGCCCTGAAGCAGGCTGATGTCGGTATCGCGATGGGCATCAAAGGCACGGAGGTGACCAAAGAAGCGGCGGATATGGTGCTAACGGACGATAACTTCGCCACCATCGCCAGTGCGGTTCGGGAAGGCCGTCGGGTCTACGATAACCTGAAAAAAACCATTCTGTTTATCATGCCGACCAACCTGGCGCAGGGGCTGCTGATTATTATTGCCTTGCTGGCGGGTAATCTTATTCCGCTGACGCCGGTACTGATCCTGTGGATGAACATGGCGACCTCCGCCACGCTGTCGTTTGGCCTGGCGTTTGAAGCCGGTGAACCGAACATTATGAAACGTCCACCGCGCAATCCGAATCTGCATGTGATGGACGGGTTTGCCATCTGGCGCGTGGTGTTTGTCGGCTCAATGATCGCCGTCAGCGCATTTGTGCTGGAAGCCTGGCTGCAACCGCGCGGTTATTCACCGGAGTTTATCCGCACCGTATTGTTGCAAACGCTGGTGACGGCGCAATGGTTCT
This sequence comes from Lelliottia sp. 7254-16, assembly GCF_002922995.1. NCBI lineage: Bacteria > Pseudomonadati > Pseudomonadota > Gammaproteobacteria > Enterobacterales > Enterobacteriaceae > Lelliottia > Lelliottia sp. 7254-16. The sequence continues at coordinate 45,430 of NZ_PQVS01000014.1, read as the reverse complement.
ACATGCTGAACTGCCGCGTCTCTGACGGATTCTCGTTGAGCAAAGGCCTGCTGGCGAACCGGGGGATCTGGATTGTGAGTGGGGTGCTGCTGGTGTTACAGCTGCTGATTATTTACGCACCGTTTATGCAGATGCTGTTTGGTACAGAATCCCTGCCGTTCCGCTACTGGGTGATCACCTTTATTATCGGGTTCGTGATGTTCTTGATTGTTGAGGTCGAAAAGCCGTTAACGAGGAAATGGCGGGTAGAAGCGAAACGTTAGCGTTTTAGGCCGGGTAAGGCAATTTACCTGGCGCAGAAAAGCAAAAAGCCTGCTTTAAAAGCAGGCTTTTCAAATTTGGCTCCTCTGACTGGACTCGAACCAGTGACATACGGATTAACAGTCCGCCGTTCTACCGACTGAACTACAGAGGAATCGTGTGAACGGGGCGCATATTATCGACCCCGATAACGCTTGTCAAAGGAGAGATCGGCCTCGTGTGATCGTTTGCTGACAATTTCAGCAAAGTGTTCCCTTTCTCAGCAAAAACGCACGATTGTGGTGCAGGCATACCTCTTATGGGGCAGATCCTAAACCGCTGTTTCAGTCATCAAACTGCGTTGAGTGATTAGATTTCCTTATTTTCAGCCGCTTAGCACACTCATCGTTCCTCCTGTAAAAACTGGCACCCATCTTGCAAAAACGCTTAACAACAATGAGCGCCAGTACCGGCACTGTATTTTAACAGGGGGCAAAATGAACTTAAGACGACTGAAATACTTCGTAAAAATCGTCGATATCGGTAGCCTGACTCAGGCCGCAGAAGTGCTGCATATTGCACAGCCTGCACTGAGCCAGCAGGTGGCCACTCTGGAAGGTGAACTGGACCAGCAGCTGTTGATCCGCACCAAGCGTGGCGTTACGCCCACCGAAGCCGGTAAGATCCTCTATACCCATGCGCGCACGATTTTACGTCAGTGCGAGCAAGCGCAGCTGGCCGTCTGCAACGTCGGACACACCCTGAGCGGGCAGGTGTCGATTGGCCTGGCGCCGGGAACGGCCGCCTCATCCATTACCATGCCGCTGCTGCAGGCGGTTCGCGCCGAGCTGCCGGAAGTGCTGGTTTATCTGCATGAAAACAGCGGGTCAGTGCTGAACGATAAGCTGCTGAACGGTCAGCTGGATATGGCGGTACTGTACGATCGCTCGCCGATTGCCGGGATCACCAGCCAGCCGTTGCTGAAAGAAGACCTGTATCTGGTCGGCACGCGGGATTGTCCGGGCCAGAGTATTGATTTAACCGCCGTCGCTGAGATGAATCTGTTCTTACCTCGCGATTACAGCGCCGTGCGTCTGCGCGTCGACGAGGCGTTTTCTCTGCGCCGTCTGACCGCAAAAATCATCGGTGAGATCGACTCCATCTCCACCCTGACCGCCGCCATTGCCAGCGGAATGGGCGTTACTGTTCTGCCGGAATCTGCTGCACGCTCGCTGTGCAGCGCGGCGAACGGTTGGATGGCGCGGATCACCACGCCGTCCATGAGCCTGCCGCTGTCTCTGAATATGTCCGCGCGCGGCTCGCTGTCGCCGCAGGCGCAGGCGGTAAAAGAGATCCTGATGTCGCTGGTCAGCCGTCCTTCGCTGGAGAATCGTGAGCTGCAGCTTGTGAGCTGATATTCCATAAAGGAATAAGATGCTGGTTTTTATTATTTGTTCTCCAGGTCTGCTGACTCTAACAATAGGGTCATGTCAGATGCGCCGGAGTGAATCGTGAATTTCCAGCAACTTAAAATTATCCGTGAGGCGGCCAGGCGGGACTACAACCTGACCGAAGTCGCCAACATGCTTTACACCTCTCAGTCAGGCGTCAGCCGCCACATCCGCGAGCTGGAAGAAGAGCTGGGGATCGAGATTTTCATCCGTCGCGGCAAGCGTCTGCTGGGGATGACCGAGCCCGGTAAGGCGCTGCTGACCATCGCGGAGCGCATTCTCAACGAAGCCAGCAACGTTCGTCGGCTGGCGGATCTTTTCACCAACGATGCGTCCGGGGTGCTGACCATTGCCACTACCCACACGCAGGCACGCTACAGTTTGCCGCCGGTGATTAAGGCGTTTCGTGAGCTTTTCCCGGATGTGCGTCTGGAGCTGATTCAGGGCACCCCGCAGGAGATTGAAGTGCTGCTGCAAAACGGCGGGGCGGATATCGGTATCGCCAGTGAGCGCCTGAGTAACGATCCGCTGCTGGTGGCCTTCCCCTGGTTCCGCTGGCATCACAGCCTGCTTTTGCCCGCCGATCATCCGCTTCATCAGGTTTCGCCTCTCACTCTCGAAGATATCGCCAAATGGCCGCTCATTACCTATCGTCAGGGCATTACCGGGCGCTCGCGCATTGATGAAGCATTTAATCGCAAAGGGCTGACGCCGGATATTGTGCTGAGCGCGCAGGATTCTGATGTGATCAAAACGTACGTGGAGCTGGGACTTGGAATCGGGCTGGTCGCGGAGCAGTCGGGCGGGGAGCGCGAACTGGGTGATTTGGTGCGTCTGGATACGCGCCATCTTTTCGACGCCAACACCGTCTGGCTTGGGCTTAAACGTGGGCAACTGCAACGCAACTATGTCTGGCGCTTTATCGAACTGTGCAATGCTGGACTGTCGGTAGATGAAATTAAGCGTCAGGTGATGGAGACGGAAGAAGTGGCGATTGATTATCAGATTTGATGCATAAAAAAGCCTGCTTAATCGCAGGCATTTTTATGTGACCCGCCGGAATCAGACGTCCAGCTTGCGCCCCGTCAGCCATTCCACCATCGCCGGATCGCGATGCGAGAAGAATGCGCTGGTGGCAGTATCAAGCGCGGTAATGTGCAGCATATCTTCAGCGCTCAGTTCAAAATCGAGAATACTGATGTTCTCGACCATTCGCTCTTTTCGCACGGATTTTGCCAGCGAGACAATGCCGCGCTGAAAAATCCAACGCAGAACAACCTGACCCACGCTTTTACCGTATTTCTCACCTATCGCGGTTAAAACAGGGTGCTGGAACAGGCCGTTTTTCCCTTCTGCAAAAGGTGCCCAGGCTTCAGGCCGGATACCGCGACTTTGCATCCACGGCGCCGCTTGGAGCTGCTGGTTGAAGGGGTTCACTTCAATCTGATTGACGGCCGGAACCACTCGATTAAACGCGATAAGATCGGCAAGCCTGTCAGGATGGAAATTACTCACGCCAATCGCACGAATTTTCCCGGCCTGCTGCAACTCTTCCATTGCACGCCAGGCACCATGAACATCGCCGTAAGGCTGGTGAATCAGATACAGGTCAACATAATCCAGCTGCAGACGATTCAGCGACCGTTCGAACTGGGCTTTCGCGCCGGCGTAATGCGTGTCCTGTAGCCACAATTTGGTGGTTACAAACAGCTCTTCGCGAGCGATGCCGCTTTGCTTGAGCGCGTTACCGACCTGGGTTTCATTTTGGTAGGAAGCGGCGGTATCAATCAAACGATAGCCTGTTTCAATGGCATCAACGACAGCGCGTTCGCATTCGGCGGTATCCGTCATCTGGAAAACGCCAAAGCCCAGCAGGGGCATTTCAATACCGTTATTCAGTGTGACCGTATTCATGACTTTTTCCTTCCGCTCTGTGTGATGACCAGCATAGCGCAGAGTGATTTATTCGATAATAGAGAGAATGCGCAAAGCCTTATTAGGTTGATTCATGAATTCTGAGCGCATGTTACCCATCGTTGCGGTCTGGCAACTGACACAGCCTCGAAAATTACAGGTATAATCCCACTCATTATTCAACTGGTTTAGATACGAAGATGACAAAACTCACCTTACAAGAGCAGATGCTCAAAGCCGGATTAGTCTCCAGCAAAAAAATAGCTAAAGTCCAGAGAACGGCTAAAAAATCACGCGTTCAGGCTCGCGAGGCCAGAGAAGCGGTGGAAGAAAATAAAAAGGCACAGCTTGAGCGTGATAAACAGCTGAGCGAACAGCAAAAACAGGCGACGCTGGCGAAAGAGTTTAAAGCGCAGGTGAAGCAGCTGATTGAGATGAACCGCATCGATATCTCAAGAGGCAACATCGATTTCAACTTCACCGACAATAACCTGATCAAAAAAATCGCTGTCGATAAGACCACACAGGCGCAGCTGATCAGCGGTCGTCTGGCGATTGCGCGTTTAGTGTTGGATGCCAGCGGGAAGAGCGAATATGCAATTATCCCCGCGATCGTTGCCGACAAAATTGCCCAGCGCGATGCGGACAGTATTGTCTTAAACAGTGCGTTGAGTCAGGAAGAGCAGGACGAAGACGATCCGTATGCGGATTTCAAAATTCCTGACGATTTGATGTGGTAATGATTTTCGTGCTCAGAATGGTGGAGTATGGCGGGCGCAGACCCGCTCTCCGCTGACGGGATGCACGAAATCCAGCTCGCTGGCGTGCAACATCAGCCGTGGCGTCTGTTCTGTGCCTGGCAGCAAAAGTCCGCCGTACAGATCGCAGCCTAAAATAGGGTGGCCCAACTGCTGGCAGTGAATGCGCAGTTGATGGGTTCGCCCGGTTTCCGGGATTAGCGCGACTCGCGTTAACGCCAGAAACGTGCCGTCTTCCTGTTCACGATTCATTCGTTCAATAACCCGATAGCGGGACCGAGCGGGTTTGCCGTGAACGCCGCAAATCGACATCAGCGGGAACAGCGCTGGGTCTTTGGCAATCGCCGCGTCTATCATCCCTTCGTCATTGTCCAGATGCCCGCAGAGCAGGGCGCTGTAGATCTTGGTCACCACGCGCTGGCTGAACTGCTGGCACAGCGCCGCGTTAATGACTTTATTACGCGCAATGACCATCAGCCCGGATGTGCCGAAATCTAATCGATGGACCAGCGTGCAGCCGGGGAACTTCTTTACCAGCCGGTGATGCACTGAATCGAGGTTTTGCGGATTTTTCCCCGAGAGACTCAGCAGGCCGCTGGGTTTATTGATAAGCAGCAGATGCTCGTCCTGATAGAGAATGTCAATCTCGTCATGGCACGGCGGGGCAACAAAAGTATCGATAATGGTGGACATCAGTCGGCCTGGCACAAGAATGGGGGGCGATCATAACGAATTATCAGCACGCTGGCGAATACAGCAAAAAGCCCGCTCAGGTTTCCCTGAGCGGGCTTCTCTAAATATGGCTCCTCTGACTGGACTCGAACCAGTGACATACGGATTAACAGTCCGCCGTTCTACCGACTGAACTACAGAGGAATCGTGTGAACGAGACGCATGTTAATGGCCTCGCCATTTTGTGTCAACACTAAATTCAACATGCTGATTCAAATGATTAATTAAGACTCAACCTGCTGTTTTAGTGTACTTGAGAAGACGAATGACCGTCAGACCCTGCATTTTCACGCAAACGTTGCAGGGGATCTTGCTGGTAAAAATGGCAAAAACGTTGCCACAACGCCGGGAAGCGCGGGGCGAACAGTTCAGGTGCGCTGAAGAAATATTCCGACAGTACGGCAAAGCACTCCGCCGGATCTGTCGCTGCATACGCGTCAATGCTGGCCGCGCTTTCACCCACCAGATCGATCTCATCCTGAATATTGTTCATGGCGGCGTGCAAGTCATGCTCCCAGCCTGCCACTTCGCGCAGAGGGATAAACGGTACACCGCTGGCGCGATCGCCGTTGCGGGTGTCCAGTTTATGGGCTACTTCATGCACAATCAGGTTAAAACCGGAGGCATCAAAGGAATCCTGAATATCAAGCCAGTTCAGGATGATTGGCCCTTGCTGCCAGCTTTGACCAGATTGCACAACGCGCTGATTGTGCACCAGCCCAATATCATCTTCCCACTCGTCATCGACGACGAAAGGGGCGGGATAAATCAGCACTTCATGGAAGCCATCCAGCCACTCAAAGCCGAGCTCAAGCACCGGCAAACAGAAGAGCAGGGCGATACGCGTGCTTTTGAGCGCATCCAGCTCAAAACCTTGCAGCGGGACGAGGCGTTTTTGCTGTAAAAAACGATCGGCTAGTTGAACCAGTCGGGCGAGCTCGTCGGGGTCAAGACTGGCGAGAACAGGAATTGCCAGCGCCTCTTCCCACGGGAGAATCGCGTTCGGTGCGGTTTCGTTCGATTTCCAGGGCCACTTAATCATCACTTCGCTCGCAAACTCATCACTTGAACAAAAATGCAGGATAAGGTTCTGTTAAAATGCCAAATTACCTGGCATCATGGCAACCACTAAAACGGAGAGATGCCGGAGCGGCTGAACGGACTAGTCTCGAAAACTAGAGTAGGGGCAACTCTACCGGGGGTTCAAATCCCCCTCTCTCCGCCACTTCATCACGTAATCTTATTCATACCTTCTTCGGACAACCAGCCGTATCAGTCATTCTGGCTGAAATAAGCATCAAGATGCAGCGGAAGGTCGCAGGAGTCTAGCCTGTGTACTTTCTCAAGTCATTGATGTTTTATGCAACTTGAGAGAGAACTCTAGCTTTTAAGTCATTTATACTCATATCGGCAAAGTGTCCCGACGTTACGTTTGTTGCTTTTCATGCCGGTGTGCAGATAGAGCGATTTCGCCTCATGCACCCAGAAACTGTCACCTGCCTGCATCTGTTCATTAAAAATCCCCGCGTCAGGGTAAAAAGTGCGTAGTTGCCCGCTGCTGAGACCGAACCATTGTCGAGAAACTGCTCTGAACTGTTGGGTATTCAGCAGCTTGCCGCCCAGACGGGCACAGTGTTCACGCGCGTTGGCGAAGTTTTTATCCAGAATGCCGTCACCCGTCAGCCAGATATTGAGGTGAAAGACGTGAGTTTGAGTATGACCTGTTTTGAGGTTCTTCAGCGTTAACGTCATCTCTCTTTCATTAGCCTGCGGTTGCCTGACCATCTGAAGCTGGACCCGTCCTTCCACAGGCTGTGCCTTAATCCTGATCCAGTCATAGTTCACGCTAAATTGCAGATCGTTGAGATTGAGAAATTTGCTATTACTGCTCATCGTGACATGCGCTCCGGTAAAACCGGTCGTCAACATATCTGCAGTACGGAACCCCGGCATGCTGGGGGAGTGAAAGCTAATTTTGCTGAAATAATCAGTTTTTTCGACAGGCGTAGGGGCAGCCGTCACGGTCATCGGTAGCAGAAGGGGGAAAAGAGAGGCGGTCCGGTGCATGATCTTCATTTGAAACCTTAAGAAATTAAACATTTACCGCGTTTCTGTTTTTACATGGCTGCCTGTGTTTACTGCGCCTGATTGTAGGGAAGGGAGAGTGTAGAAGTGTAAATAACTCTTCGGCTTACGTAAGGTATTGTGGAACTTATTCAGCCCGTCGCGACTGGCGCATATAAATGCGGAGAGCAACGTAAAAAGAGGTAAACAAACAGTTGCGAAATCTAATGATAAGTTAAAATAATTTTTTTCTGCTTAGGGGATAATATGCACATCCTGGATGCTTTATTGGCCTTTTCAGCCTACTTTTTTATCGGCGTGGCAATGGTGATTGTTTTTCTTTTTGTCTACACCAAAGTGACGCCACACGATGAATGGCAGTTGATTAAAGATAATAACGCAGCGGCTGCCCTGGCATTCAGCGGAACGCTGCTGGGTTTTGTCATTCCTCTCTCCAGCGCGGCAGTGAATTCGGTCAGTATTCTGGATTATCTTATCTGGGGCGGCGTGGCCTTTGTCGTACAGCTTCTGATTTACGCAGGGGTCAGGCTTTACATGCCAGCGCTGGGAGAAAAGATTTCCAGTAATCATATTGCTGCGGGTGTGTTCATGGGCGTTTTTGCTTTGGCGGGCGGCATTCTTAATGCGGCGTGTATGACCTGGTAGAGACGACGCATTACGGAAATAAAAAAGCCAGGCAGCGATGCCTGGCTTTTTAGTTTTAGGACGACTTAGCGCTGCGCGCAGCCCGCGCACTGCTTGTTCTGGATCTGCTGGAAGAAGTCGTTGCCTTTGTCATCCACCAGGATAAACGCCGGGAAGTTCTCGACTTCAATTTTCCAGATGGCTTCCATTCCGAGCTCAGGATACGCCACGCACTCCAGACTCTTAATGCTGTTTTGCGCCAGTACCGCCGCCGGGCCGCCAATGCTGCCGAGGTAGAAACCGCCGTGCTTGTGGCATGCGTCTGTCACCTGCTGGCTGCGGTTGCCTTTCGCCAGCATCACCATGCTCGCACCGTGGGATTGCAGTAAATCCACATACGAGTCCATACGCCCTGCGGTAGTTGGGCCTAAAGAGCCAGAAGCATACCCTTCAGGTGTCTTCGCCGGGCCCGCGTAGTAGATCGGGTGATCTTTCACGTACTGCGGCAGTTCTTCGCCGTTATCCAGCAACTCTTTCAGCTTCGCATGGGCGATATCACGCGCCACGATAATGGTGCCATTCAGGGACAGACGGGTGGAAACTGGGTGAGCAGAGAGTTGCGCCTGGATTTCACTCATTGGCTGATTCAGGTTAATGCTGACCACTTCGCCTTCACCCTGCTGGCGCAGTGATTCAGGAATATACTGGCCCGGATTGTGTTCCAGCTTCTCAATCCAGATGCCGTCGCGGTTGATTTTGGCTTTGATGTTACGGTCGGCCGAGCAGGAGACTCCCATGCCGACAGGGCAGGAAGCACCGTGACGCGGCAGACGGATCACGCGGATATCGTGGGCGAAGTATTTCCCGCCGAACTGCGCACCCAGACCCAGGTTCTGCGCTTCCAGCAGCAGCTCCTGTTCCAGCTGAACATCGCGGAACGCCTGACCGTGTTCGTTACCTTCCGTCGGCAGGCCGTCGTAGTAGCGAGTCGAAGCCAGTTTCACCGTTTTGAGGGTGCTTACCGCGGAAGTTCCGCCAATCACAAAGGCGATATGGTATGGAGGGCAAGCCGCTGTTCCCAGGGAACGCATCTTCTCGACCAGGTAATTTTTCAATTTGGCCGGGGTGATCAGCGCTTTGGTTTCCTGATAGAGGTAGGTTTTATTGGCGGAACCGCCGCCTTTCGCCATGCACAGGAACTTGTATTCATCTCCGTCCACGCTGTAGAGGTCAATCTGCGCCGGCAGGTTGGTGCCGGTGTTCACCTCTTTATACATATCCAGCGCCGCGTTCTGAGAGTAGCGCAGGTTATCTTCGATGTAGGTGTTGTACACGCCCTGGCTCAGGGCCGCTTCGTCACCGCCGCCGGTCCAGACGCGCTGGCCTTTTTTACCCATGATGATCGCCGTGCCGGTGTCCTGGCAGGTCGGCAGCACGCCTTTGGCCGCGATTTCAGAGTTGCGCAGGAACTGCAGGGCAACGTATTTATCGTTCTCGCTGGCTTGTGGGTCGTTCAGGATCGCCGCAACCTGTTTCTGGTGCGAAGGGCGCAGCATAAATGCGGCATCGTGAAACGCCTGTTGAGCGAGTAAAGTCAGAGCTTCGGGCTCGACCTGAAGAATTTCCTGGCCGTTAAAGTGGGCAACAGACACATGCTCTTTGGTCAGCAGATAGTATTCGGTGTCGTCGTGTGCGAGGGGGAAGGGATTCTGATAGTAAAAGGCTTTGTTCGACATTGCGTATCACTCCATAAAATTAAACCGCCGGAGGGTGTCCCCCGGCGGTTAAGAATCAGAACATCATGGACATCCACGGATAACCAATCAGCAGCAGGGCCGCCAGGAAGATGGCGCCAAAGATGGTGCCGAGGCGCCAGTAGTCTTTGGTTGGCAGGTAGCCACTGCCGTAGTAAATCGGGCTTGGGCCGGTGCCGTACGGGGTGATAATCCCCATGATACCCAGCGAGGTCACCATCAGCAGGACGAACACTTCCATGTTGATGCCTGGGATAGTCGCGGCGATAGTCAGCATCGCGGGCAGCAGTGCGGTGGTGTGCGCGGTGGTGCTGGCAAACAGGTAATGGAGCAGGTAGAACGCCAGCAGCAGGACGATAGTCGCAACACCCGGCGAGATACCGCTCATCAGCAGGCCGCCTTCTTTACCCAGCCAGGCGATGAAGCCGGTGGAGGACAGGCCATCCGCAAGGGCCACTAAGGTGGCGAACCAGACAAAAGTGTTCCACGCGGCTTTGTTGCCGGTGATGTCGTTCCACTCCAGCACGCCGGTCCACAGCATCAGGCCAACAATCAGCAGGGCAGCCAGGGCCGGTTCAATCCACGCGGCGGCGAAAATCCACATCATCAGCGCACAGCATACGAAGACCAGCAGAAGGATTTCGTTACGCGACAGTTTGCCCAGTTTCTCCAGTTCACGACACGCCCACAGCGGCACTTCGTCGTTGATTTTGACTTCTGGCGGGTAGAACCAGTAGGCCAGCAGCGGCATCACCAGAATCAGCAGCACGCCCACTGGCAAGAAGGCGATGAACCAGGTACCCCAGGAGATGTTGATGCCAACGATGCTTTTCACCAGCGCCAGAGCCAGCAGGTTAGGCGCCAGCGCAGAGAGGAACATGGAGCTGGTGATACAGGCCGCGGTGATTGCCACCCACATCAGATAAGAGCCAATCTTACGTGAACTTGGGTCGTTCGGTTTTGAACCGTACAGCGGCGGCAGGTTAGCGATGATCGGGTAGATAGTCCCGCCGCTGCGCGCCGTGTTGGATGGAGTGAACGGGGCCAGCAGCAGATCGGCGAAGGTGATCGCGTAACCCAGTGTCAGGCTGCGACGGCCGAGATATTTCACCAGAATCAGCGCCAGACGGCGGCCGAAACGGGTTTTATCGTAGCCCGCGGCGAACATGAATGCGCCGAAAATCAGCCATACAGTAGAGTTACCGAAGCCGCTCACCGCCCATTTAAAGGAAGCACCGGCCAGTTTGAATTTCGGATCAGCCAGTTGTTCCGGGCTGAACAGCACCCACTGGCTACACAGTGCGATGGCGACGACACCGGTCAGGCCAATCACGGCACCCGGCAGCGGTTCGAAGATTAAACCGACGATCACACCAACAAAGATAGCGAAGTAGTGCCAGGCATAAGGTGGCAGCCCTTCAGGAACCGGCACAAACAGGAGCAGCACGGCAACAATGATCGGCAGTGCCATCATTAGCAGACGTTTGTTGTTTCCGTCTTTCGGCTTGCTCGCCACTGGGGGCGTTACAGCTGTTTTATCATTCATAGGTTTGCTTCTTAAGTTGTCAAAAATTCGGTTTTGAAGAAATAACGCTGCGCCTTTTTTAATTTATTTACTTTCTTTAGTTATTTAAGGTGCGTTCTGGTTATTTCGTAAATAGCGATTTAACGCGATTCACGATGCGTTAAATTAAAAATTGATGATGTTTATATACTGCGCCTTTCGATGCCAGTGGAATTGATCGCGATCAATAAAATAGAAATGCAGGAGTATTTTTATACTAATTAAAATAACCACATTGAGTTATGTGGATATTATCCCTGTCGACTGTTTGAAATCGTTGAATAGATAATGCGTAAAAATGATTATTAAATAAATAACCATTATTAATCAATGCGTTGGATTGTTTTGTGTCAAATAAAAAAGTAACTAAAAGGTTAACGATGTTTATATTATTGTGAACGCATCACCCTAATATCAATAACACCAATGTAGTAATAATGTTATTGCAGGGATTAAATACTTTTATAACTAACGTAATTGCTTTAGTAACTAAAAATATCGTTATATTAATACCATGACATCGGCAAAAAAATTAACCAGAAACAAAATCCGATAAAGAATTCTCAGATTTCAATTTTAAAAGTTTGGAGTTTCTATTATGAGCACTAACGAACGAATCCTTAGTCCTTTCACATTACCGAATGGTACCGAACTCAAAAACCGCTTGTTAATGGCACCGATGACCACCTGTACCGGTTATTACGACGGCACGGTGACCAGCGAGCTGGTGGAATACTACCGTGCGCGCTCCGGCAGCATCGGTACCATCATCGTTGAATGCTGCTTTGTTGACGATCTGGGCCTGGCTTTCCCTGGCGCTATCGGTATCGATAACGATGAGAAAATCGCCGGGCTGGCAAAAATTGCCGACGCGATTAAATCTAAAGGCTCTAAAGCGCTGCTGCAGATCTACCACGGCGGTCGCATGGTCGACCCGAAACTGATTGGTGGCCGTACCCCGGTCGGCCCAAGCGCCGTGGCCGCACCGCGCGATGGCGCAGCTACTCCGGTGGCATTAACCACTGAAGAAGTGGAAGGCATGATCGGCAAGTTCGGTGAAGCGGTTCGTCGTGCAATTCAGGCGGGCTTTGACGGCGTCGAAATTCACGGCGCGAACACCTATCTGATTCAGCAGTTCTACTCCCCGAACTCCAACCAGCGTGAAGACGAGTGGGGCGGCAGCCGCGACAACCGCGCAAAATTCCCGCTGGCAGTGCTTGAAATCACTCACAAAATGGTTCGTCAGTATGCGGATGACGCGTTCATTATCGGCTACCGCTTCTCTCCGGAAGAGATGGAAGTCCCCGGTATTCGTTTTGACGACACCATGTACTTGCTGGAAAAACTGGCCGCACGCGGTCTGGATTACTTGCACTTCTCCGTCGGCGCAACGCTGCGCCCGTCCATCGTCGACACCCAGGACCCAACGCCACTTATCGAGAAATACCGCGCCATGCGTTCCGAAACGCTCGCGCAAATTCCGGTGATGGGGGTGGGTGGCGTAGTGAACGCCGCCGATGTGAACGAGGCGCTGGACCACGGTTACGATCTGATTGCCGTGGGTCGCGCGACTATCGCCTATCCCGACTGGACCGACCGTATTCGCGACGGCGAAACGCTGGAGCTGTTTATGGACAACACCCAACGCGAAGCGCTGAACATCCCAGAACCGCTGTGGCGTTTCTCGCTGGTGGAAGCGATGATCCGCGACATGAGCATGGGCGAATCGAAATTTAAAGCTGGCCGATTCACCGAAACCGTGCAGGACGATGTTAACGAATTAGTGATTAACGTGAGTCTCGAAACGGACCGTATTGCTGACATCGAACTGGCATCTGGCCCGACTCAGGATGTGGAATTTGTCAGCAGCTTTGAAGAGATCCGCAGCCGTATTCTTGATGCCAATACCCCGCACGTGGATGCCATCACCGGCGCGACCAGCCAGAGCGAAGCCGTGAAAAAAGCGGTTTCCAAAGCGATGCTGAAATCCAGCAAAGTACTGGCGGCAGAAGAGGGCGTCGATCCGAACGAAGCGAAACAGTTTGATGTCGTGGTTGTCGGTTCCGGTGGTGCTGGTCTGGCGGCCGCTATTCAGGCGCATGATGAAGGGGCCAGCGTGCTGATCGTCGAGAAAATGCCCACCATCGGCGGGAACACCATTAAAGCATCTGCCGGGATGAACGCCGCAGAAACACGCTTCCAGCGCGTACAAGGCATCCAGGACAGCAAAGAGCTGTTCTACCGGGAATCCCTGAAAGGCGGTCACAACAAGAACAATCCAGAACTGCTGCGTCGCTTTGTGGAAAACGCGCCAGAAGCGATTGAATGGCTGGCAACTCGCGGGATCATGCTGAACGGTATCACGACCACCGGTGGGATGAGCATCGAACGTACTCACCGTCCAAAAGACGGCTCTGCGGTAGGCGGATATCTGATCAGCGGTCTGGTGCGTAACGTCAACAAACGCAATATCGACGTTATGCTTGATACCTCCGTCAGCGACATTATTTTTGAAGATGGCGAAGTGAAAGGGGTGCGTCTGACCACCGAAGAGAACGAAACGGTCACCGTTTCAACTCGCAGCGTGATCATGGCGACTGGCGGTTTCAGCGCCAACAGCAGCATGGTCGTGAAATATCGCCCGGATCTGGACGGTTTTGTCACCACCAACCACAAAGGGGCCACCGGTGGTGGTATCGCGCTGCTGGAACGTATTGGCGCAGGCACTGTGGATATGGGCGAAATTCAGATCCACCCGACCGTGGAGCAAAACACGTCGTATCTGATTTCCGAATCCATTCGTGGCGGTGGCGCTATCCTGGTCAGCCAGAAGGGCAGCCGTTTCTTCAACGAAATGGAAACCCGCGACAAAGTCTCGGCGCAGATCATCGCCCTGCCGGAAAAATACGCCTACATCGTGTTTGATGAGCACGTTCGCGCGAAAAACAAAGCGGCGGATGAGTACATTGCCAAAGGTCTGGTCACCAGCGCCAGCTCGCCAGAAGCGCTGGCAAAAACGCTGGGCATGGATGAAAACACCTTCCTCGACACGCTGGAGCGCTACAACGGTTTTGTCGCAAAACAGCATGACGATGATTTTGGCCGCACCACTGCACTGCGCGCGCCAGTCAACGAAGGCCCGTTCCACGCAATCCGCATCGCCCCAGGCGTGCATCACACGATGGGCGGTGTGACCATTAACACTCAAACCTGCGTGTTGAATAGCGACAAACAGGTGATTCCGGGCGCATTTGCGGCGGGTGAAGTGGTCGGCGGCATCCACGGCGGGAACCGTATCGGCGGTAACGCCGTGGCAGATATCATTATTTTTGGTACTCTGGCCGGACATCAGGCGGCGATGCGCGCAAAACAGTAATATCAATGCCCGGCGGTTGCCGGGCACGGTTTTGTAGGCCGGATAAGCGCAGCGCCATCCGGCAATTTAACCGAGGGGCATTACCATGTCTGATAACCGCGTCTACAGCTATACCGCCACCCTGATGGGCTCCCCCATTCTTCTGAAACTCTTCTCAAACAACAAAGCGCTCGCCTCGCGGGTGTTTCGCCTCATCAAACAGTACGAAAACCTGCTCACCGTCAACCGCGCACCCTCGCAGGTGATGGACATTAACCACGCTGCCGGAAAACATGCGGTCAGCGTCAGTCGTCCGGTGTACGAACTGATCCGCGTGGCGAAAGCCGCAAGCATGCTTGAGAACAGCGCCTTCAACCTGGCGATTGGCCCGCTGGTGAAGCGCTGGAAGATTGGCTTCCAGGGCGACAGCGTCCCGCCCGCCGATGAGATCGCGGCGCTACTGGCGATCACCGATCCGGCGGAAGTCGTGCTCGACGACGCGGCCAGCAGCGTGTTCCTGACCCAATCGGGCATGGAGATCGATCTCGGGGCGATCGCCAAAGGCTATATCGCCGACCGGGTGCGGGATTATCTGCGTAAAGAGGGCGAAACCCTCGGCCTGATTAACCTCGGGGGCAATATTCAGACCCTTGGCGCGCCGGAGGGCGGCTGGTCGCTCGGCATCAAAACGCCTTTTGGCGGGGCTGATGAACTGATAGGAACGCTGAATGTGGAGAATAAATCGGTCGTCACATCTGGAACCTACGAGCGCTTCTTTGAACACGACGGCAAGCGCTATCACCACATTCTGAACCCGCGCACCGGCTACCCGCTGGATAACGAACTCGATAGCGTGACGATTATTTCGACCAACTCCATCGACGGGGATATCTGGACCACGCTGATCTACGGGATGGGCGTGGTGAAGGGCTGTGCCGCGCTGCGCGCGCGGCCTGATATCGAAGCGGTCTTCGTCACCAAAAGCAAAGAGGTGGTGGTCTCCTCAATGCAGCATTTCCGCTTTACGCTTCTGGATAACCGCTATCGCCTTACTGGCAATATTGCCTGAGCAGCCCGACCTGTTCCGGCTGTAATCGGTAGCGATACACCGGGCGCCCGGTGGCCCCGTAGTGGATGCTGGTGAAGAGAATTGTAATCTGTGCCAGCCAAATCAGGTATTTACGACACGAAACGCGGGAGATACTGACCGCGTTAGCCAGGTCGTCGGTGGAAAATTCCGCATCGGGGTGCCCGTCAATCCACTGACAAATCGTGCGCAGGGTCTGCGGGGTTAAGCCTTTCGGCAGACGCTTGCTGTCCGCCAGCTCCGGCGCGCCGCCGTGCAGAATACGGTCGACGTCCGCCTGCTCGTAATACTGATGCGAGCCCATCAGCTGCTTCTTCTCCTTCCAGCCGTTCAGCGCTTCTTCAAAACGCGGGAACTGGAAAGGCTTAATCAAATAATCCACCACCCCGTAATGCATCGAGGTCTGGATCGTCGTGGCATCTGAGGCCGAAGAAATCATGATAACGTCGATCGGGCGACCAGAGGCGCGAATCACCGGCAGCAGATCCAGGCCGTTATCCTGCTGCATATAGACATCGAGCAGCACCAGATCGACAGGCTGCGCGGGATTATTAATGACCGCTTCGGCCTGGTTCAGCGTGGAGGCTACGCCGCAGCAGCTAAAACCCTCAACCCGGTTAACGTACAGACGGTTAAGGTCGGCCACCATGGCATCATCATCGACAATTAAGACATTTATCACGCGATTTTCCTCTCGCTATCCCAGGGGATCTGAACAAAAAATTGAGTAAATACGCCTGGCTCAGATTCGACGGTAATATCACCGCCGAGTTTTTCGAGCTGTTGGCGAGCAAGGAAGAGTCCCACACCCCGGTTTTCACCTTTAGTAGAAAAACCCTTCGTAAAAATATTTTCCAGCCGCGCGGGGTCAATTCCTGGGCCGTCGTCACTGATTTCACAGCTTAGCCAGCCATTCTGATAATGCATCAGCAGGCCGACTTCGCCCTCGGCCTGGCTGCTCATGGCATCCAGCGCATTTTCGATAAGATTGCCCAGCACGGTAATTAGTACTGTGACCTGCTCGGTATTGGGCGTGTCCGGCACCTGGCACTCGTCCGCCAGCGTCAGGGTAAATCCCGCTTCCTTGGCGCGGTTGATTTTCCCCAGCAGGAATCCGGCGATGACCGGTGATTTAATTTTATTCTGAATCGCGCCGATATCAGTCTGATAATTCTGCGCGGTCTGAAGAACATATTCTTCCAGCTTATCGTAACGTTTCATATGCAACAGGCCGAGGATCACATGCAGCTTGTTCATAAATTCGTGGGAATGGGTGCGCAGGGCATCGACGTAACTCACCATGCCATCCATCCGCTGCATTAACTCCCGGACTTCAGTTTTGTCGCGAAAGGTACTGATTGCGCCAATCACCGCGCTTTGACTCCTGACCGGGAAGGTATTGCACAGCAGCAAACGCCCGTTGCAGTCGATCTCCTGATCCTGTAGCGCTTGTCCGGTCTGCGAAACCCGACGCAGAGAGGCGAGCATCGGCATGTGGCGCGGCTCGTCGGCGCTGTGTGCGGGCAGCAGCAGGATCTGGCGGGCGGCGTGGTTAATCATCGTCACGCGGCCCTGGCTGTCGACCGCGATCACACCCTCTTTCAGTGATTGCAGCATCGCCTGACGTTGCTCGAACAGGGCGGAGATTTCGTAAGGCTCAAGCCCGAACAAAATCCGTTTGAGCAGATGCACCAGTCCCCAGGTGCCGAGCGTTCCCATCAGCGCGCTGAACAGCACTGTCCAGATGACGTTCCAGCGGCTGCGGCTGATCTGCTCATCCACTTTGTTGAGCGAAATACCAATGGCGACTACGCCGATCTGCTGATGCTGGTCATTATAAACCGGGGTGAACACGCGCAGGGCCTCGGCCAGTACGCCGTGGTTGACCGAGACATTTTCCTTTCCTTCAAGCGCTGGTTTGATGTCCTCGCCGATAAAATGTTTACCCAACAGGGTATTGTCCGGGTGGGAATAACGCACGCCCTGCATATTGGTAACGACAGCGAAGAGCAGATCGTTGCGGCGGGCGATCGCGTCAGCGACAGACTGAATTGGGCTGTTTTCCGGCGAGAATTGCAGACCGCGTTTCACGTCGGGGCTGTCGGCCAGCGTGCGGGCGATGGCGAGCGCGGTGTCCTTTACGCCATCGCGGGTCGCGCGGGTAACCTGCACAAAGTAGAGCGCAAAAATGACCAGTAAAACCGAACCAATCACGCTACACACCATCAGCGTGACCAGCGTGTTGAGCTTCATTGGGCGCTTGCGCGCCGTGGCTAAAGGCTGCAAATCGCTCATCGAAACCCCGTGGATAATTAGAAAGGGGTAATTATCGCTGATGACGGCGCTTTCTTAAAGCGATGTAAAAGCTGACGAATGCTGCGCTTTTCGTGACCCCCCTCGCAGGTCATCCATATAAAACACTTTATAGTGTGGGGGAATTCATAACAAGGAGGCAGTTTATGAGCGTTAAGCTGAACGGTTTGGTCACGGAGAGACGTCACGCGGATACGGCGGATATCGACAGGTTGTCGACCCTGGACATGCTGAATGTCATTCATCAGGATGATAAGTACATTACCGACTCCATTACTCCTTTTTTACCCGTCATCGCCCGCGTAGTGGATAATGCTGCGGCCACAATGAGCCACGGCGGACGGCTGTTTATTGTCGGCGCCGGACCATCTGGCCGAGCGGCGCTACATGCGGCGATGGAGTATGCGCCGGGCAAACATCCGGTTATTGGCCTTGATGCCGGAGACGGCGCAGGAAATTACGATCGCGGTGTGGCCGATCTCCAGGCGATGAATTTTGGCGAGCACGACATGATGCTTGCGCTCTCCGTCAGCGGTAAAACGCCGTGGGTCTGGGGCGCGATGCGCCACGCCTGGTCCCTGAGCTCACCGGTTGCCATCATTACCTGCGACGAGCAAAGCGAAGCCGCGCATCTGGCGAGCATGGTGATAGCGCCACAAACCGGGGCAGACGTGGTGGCAGGCTGGAATAACGCTAAAGCAGGCATGGCGCAAAAACTGATCCTGAATATGATCGCCACAGGATTAGCCGTCCGTACCGGCCGGGTTTACAGCAATATGCGCGTGGATTTGGAAGCCAAAAGTATCAAGTGGTCTGAAAGGCAGATTGCGATTGTGATGGAAGCCGGAGGATGTACGCGTACCGTCGCCAAAACGGCGCTGGAAAGCTGCAATCACCATTGTAAAACTGCCGTGCTGATGGTCATGACCGGGCTGGATGCCTGGCAGGCGCGTGATTTACTTGACCAAAACAACGGATTTATTCGCGTCGCGTTGCAGGAAGCGCCGTAATCCTTGAAATTATGAACAAAAAGGCCGCTGCTGCGGCCTTTAGTGTTTGAGATATTCTGAAGTTTAATTGCGTCCGATCAACTTAAGGTAAATCCAATCGCCTTTACCGTCGCATGACAACGCAAAGAGTGTCAAAATGTGACTTTATTCACACTTTTGAGCACGCAATGTGAGAGCGGTAACGTCTTTACCGCTGCAGTAAAGGTTAAACATGGAACAGAACAACACTCGTGGCCTGGGAGGCAAACTCGCTCTGTGGGCGTTTTACGCATTTTGCGGATACTTTGTCTGGGCGATGCTCCGCTATCTGTGGGTGGTCAGTAAAATCCCCTCGACGCCGGATTTGGTAATGGAAGGTGATTTGGGATCAACCAGCGGGAAGTGGCTCGGCGCTATTCTTGGTTTTCTGGTGCTGGGCTCGGTGGGGCTGATTCTGGGGGCCATCGCCTGGTACACGCGCCCGCGCGGCAGCAACGAGTGAAAGGCCTGCACAAAGTTGTTAAGGTGAGAGTTTTATGAAGGAGAAATCATGGAACGTACCGACTGGCAGCAACGCTTCGAAGCCTGGTTAACCGCGCATCATCCCACGGATGATGCCGCACATGACATTTCACATTTCCGCCGTGTATGGATGACCGCCCAGCGCATGATGGCGGGTCAGTCCGTCGATGCGCTAGTGGTGCTGGCCGCCTGTTATTTCCATGACATCGTCAGTCTGCCCAAAAATCATCCTGAACGCAGCCAGTCTTCGCAGCTGGCGGCGCGCAAAACCCGACAGATCCTCTCTGATTATTTCTCCGATTTCCCCGAGAGCCTTATTCCCGCAGTGGAACATGCGATTGAAGCGCACAGTTTCAGTGCCGGGATTGCACCGCAGACTCTTGAAGCCAAAATAGTTCAGGACGCCGACAGGCTCGAAGCGTTGGGCGCAATTGGTCTGGCGCGCGTCTTCGCCGTATCAGGTTCGTTGGGCGTGGCGTTGTTCGATGCCGACGATCCGTTTGCCGATGCGCGCACGTTAAACGACAAACAGTTTGCTCTCGACCATTTCCAGACCAAGCTTTTGCGCCTGCCGGACACGATGCAAACCGAACCTGGGCGTGAGCTTGCCCGTCATAACGCTCACTTTTTAGTGCAGTTTATGGCGAAACTGAGCGCGGAGTTGCAGGGGGATTGCCTCGGTATGGATGCGCAGGTCCTGAGCCGATTCCAGCGCACGCTGTAAAGCTGAACTATGGTAATCTGTCCTCAGTCTCTTTCGTCCGGTTAAAGGTATGCAGGAAAAACGATCAGTGTTACAACCCGCTTTCGCGCAGGCAGAGAAATCAACGGCCACGGTGCAGGCTTTACTCAGCAAACTGCTGACCATCTATGATGCAAAAACGCTGGTGAACGAACTGAATGCCCAGGGGGAAAGCCACTGGAGCCCGGCGATCCTCAAGCGACTGGTCACCAGCGATCGGGCAGGGCACCGCCTTAGCGAAGGGGAATTTACCTTCCTGCAAAAACTGCTTCCACGCCCGCCTGCTGCCCATCCTAACTACGCTTTTCGCTTTGTTGACCTGTTTGCCGGTATCGGTGGCATTCGTTACGGCTTTGAGGCGATCGGCGGACAGTGCGTGTTTACCAGTGAATGGAACAAACACGCGGTACGCACTTACAAAGCCAACTGGTATTGCGATCCCCACACCCACCATTTCAATGAAGATATCCGCGACGTCACTCTGAGCCATAAACCAGGCGTCAGCGACGAAGAGGCTGCGGATAATATCCGGCAAAATATTCCGCCACATGACGTGTTGCTGGCGGGCTTTCCTTGCCAGCCGTTTTCCCTTGCGGGCGTGTCGAAAAAGAACGCGTTGGGCCGCGCCCACGGTTTTGCCTGCGATACGCAGGGCACGCTGTTTTTTGACGTAGTACGGATTATCGACGCCCGCCGTCCGCCCATTTTTGTGCTGGAAAACGTCAAAAACCTCAAAAGCCACGACGGCGGAAAAACCTTCCGCATCATCATGCAAACGCTTGATGAACTAGGCTACGACGTAGCAGATGCGCAGGACATGGGCGCAGACGATCCTAAAATCATTGATGGCAAACACTTCCTGCCGCAGCACCGTGAGCGCATTGTGCTGGTGGGGTTCCGACGCGATCTGAATCTTAAAGGCAACTTCACGCTGCGTGATATTCCGTCACTCTATCCGGCACATCGGCCTTCCGTTGCCGAGCTGCTGGAGCCGGTGGTTGACGCTAAATTTATCCTCACGCCAGTGCTGTGGAAATATCTCTATCGCTATGCCAAAAAGCATCAGGCGAAAGGCAATGGCTTTGGTTTCGGGATGGTTGATCCGACCAATCCTCGCAGCGTGACCCGTACGCTGTCGGCCCGCTATTACAAAGACGGGGCCGAGATCCTGATCGACAGAGGTTGGGATAAAGCGCTGGGGGAAGTGGATTTCGACGATCCCAATAATCAACGTCATCGCCCGCGTCGCTTAACGCCGCGCGAGTGCGGGCGTCTGATGGGTTTTGAATCCCCGCAGGGTTATCATTTCCGTATTCCGGTCTCAGACACCCAAGCTTATCGCCAGTTTGGTAATTCCGTTGTCGTGCCTGCGTTTGCGGCGGTGGCGAAACTGCTCGAATCGCGCATCAAATTAGCCGTAAAGCAACGCCTGAGTGAGGCCGTCAATGACGGATGTGCACAATAAGGCGACCCGCAGCAAAAACATGCGTGCCATCGGCACGCGTGATACCGCGATTGAAAGACGGCTGGCAGGACTCTTAACCCACAGCGGTTTTGAGTTTCGCGTCCAGGATGCGGCGCTGGCAGGCCGCCCTGATTTTATCCTCGATGATTATCACTGCATTATCTTCACCCACGGCTGCTTCTGGCATCATCACGACTGTTATTTGTTTAACGTCCCGGCGACGCGCACCGATTTTTGGCTGGAGAAAATTGGCAAGAATGTGGCGCGTGACCAGCGAGATATCACCACGCTGTTGGCACAGGGCTGGCGTGTTCTTATCGTCTGGGAATGTGCGCTGCGGGGCAGATTAAAACTTGATGATGCTTCGCTGACGGAGCGGCTGGAAGAGTGGATCTGCGGCGGCGGTCAAACCGCGCAGATCGATACGATGGGGATAAGCCCGATTACAACTTCTCCACCTCACACGGCGTCACCACCGGTTTAGCCGGGAACAGATACTTCCCGAGCGTCACCAGCACTACTGCCATGATGATCACTCCCAGCGCTAACCACTCAACGGACGATAAGACCTCGCCCGCAAACGTGGTGCCGAGTAATACAGCGACCACCGGGTTAACGTAAGCGTAGCTGGTGGCAACGGCAGGGCTGACGTTGCGGATCAGAAACATATAAGAGTTAATGGCGATAATCGAGCCAAAAATGGCCAGATAACCGACTGCCAGGAAGCCAGAAAGCGTTGGCATCGCGGTCAGCTTTTCACCGGATACGGTTGAGGCTATCAACAGCACAATGCCCGCTGCCAGCATCTCAATGGCGCCTGCCATCATCCCGGAAGGGAGTTCCACCCGTGAACCCAATACCGAACCAAAGGCCCAGCTCATGGAGCCAATCAGAATTAACACCGCGCCCCACGGATTGCCGCTCAGATTCCCGCCGCTGTTGAGCAGAATAATCCCAGCCAGCCCAATGCCGATGCCCATCCACTCCAGTTTGCGCGTGCGGATGCCGAACAGACGGCTAAAGCACAGCGTAAATAGCGGCACTGTGGCAACCACCACCGCCGCAATTCCGGACGGCACGTTCTGATGCTCTGCCACCGTCACGCCGCCGTTACCCACGGCAAGCAATAACAGGCCGATAAGCGCCGCGTTCATCATTGGGCGCAGCGAAGGGAGTTTATGCCCACGCATTAGCAGAAATGCCAGAAGCAGCACGCCAGCAGAGAGAAAACGCACGCCCGCCATCATCAGCGGTGGCCAACTCTCCACGCCGATACGAATCACAAAATAGGTCGAACCCCAGATGATGTAGAGCGAAAACAGCGCTCCAATAAGGGGTAATAATTGCCGGAAACGCATAATCCCTCACAGCGATTTAAAAAGGTCGCTCATAGTAAACGTGAAAACTATCGGGCTGGCGAGTCCTTTAATTGTATCGATGGTGTGAATTATTTGTTGACTTGAGCTGCCTGTTTCAGGGTTTCGCTTTTTGCTCCATACTATTCACTTAATTATCAAAATAAGAAGGATCAGATTTTGGCAGGAAGTAGCTTATTAACATTGCTCGATGATATTGCCACCTTGCTGGATGACATTTCGGTGATGGGAAAATTGGCGGCGAAAAAGACGGCCGGTGTGCTGGGGGATGACTTATCGCTGAATGCGCAGCAGGTCTCGGGCGTGCGCGCCAACCGTGAGCTACCGGTGGTGTGGAGCGTAGCGAAAGGATCGTTTATCAACAAAGTGATCCTGGTGCCACTGGCCCTGTTGATCAGTGCGTTTATTCCGTGGGCGATCACGCCGCTGCTGATGATTGGCGGTGCGTTTCTGTGCTACGAAGGCGTCGAAAAAGTGCTGCACTCGTTTGGTTCGCATAAGGACGAAGAGACCCCGCAGGCACGCCAGAAGCGTCTGGAAGCGCTTGCAGCGCAGGACCCGATGGCCTTTGAGCGCGATAAAGTGAAAGGGGCGATCCGCACCGACTTTATTCTTTCGGCAGAGATTGTGGCGATTACGCTGGGCATTGTCTCCGAATCCCCGCTGCTCAACCAGGTGCTGGTGCTTTCAGGTATCGCGATTCTGGTCACCGTGGGCGTGTATGGCCTGGTGGGCGTGATCGTCAAACTCGACGACATGGGCTACTGGCTGGAGAAAAAATCCAACGCGCTGGCGAAAGCGGTCGGTAAAGGCCTGCTGGTGCTGGCTCCGTGGCTGATGAAATCACTCACCATTATCGGCACGCTGGCGATGTTCCTGGTCGGCGGTGGGATTGTGGTTCACGGCATTGCGCCGTTGCACCATGCGATTGAGCATTTTTCCGCAGAGCACGGGGCCGTTGTAGCGGCGGTATTACCGGTGATAGCGAATCTGGTGATCGGCTTTATCATTGGTGCCATCGTCATTGCGGCCGTAAAGGGCATCGAAAAAGTGCGCGGAGTTTCGCACTAATTGCTCCACAGATGATTATGCAAAAACACCGTTCCTCGTCTAGATTGAAACAGTTTCACCCTGATACTGGAGGCGGTTATGGTCTTTGTGGTCAGTGATGAAGTTAAGTCAAAAAACGGTGGTCCACCGATGATTGTCACCGGATATTCCAGTGGCATGGTGGAATGTCGGTGGTACGACGGGTACGGCATCAAGCGGGAAGCGTTTCGTGAAGACGAACTTCTGCCCGGTGATGGACGACAACGGCGAGACACGGCTTAATCACGCAACGCCCGGCATGTCCGGGCGTTTTTGTTGACTATCATTGTACGTAATGCTTGTCTTAGGATATCGGAACCGCCGGGCTTTGCTTTTGTGCGGATGTTGCAAGTTTTCAGCAGGGAGTGTCTGTGCAGCGCGATGTTTTTAAAGCCAAAACACATTTTCTGGAACGGCTGCGTCACCACCCAGGGAAAATCGTCAATCTCTGCTTTGTGGTAGTCCTTGTTTTTTCAACGATCCTGACCTGGCGAGAAGTGGTGGTGCTGGAAGATGCCTACATCTCAAGCCAGCAAAACCATCTGAAAAATGTAGCCAGCTCGCTCGACAGACAGCTCCAGTTCAGTATTGATAAACTGCTCTTTTTTCGCCATAGCATGGGAGATGCGCTGCAAACGCCGCTCGGCTTTCGCGTATTGCAGGATGCTGTTGGCAGCTTTAATCGCTTACGCGCCGAGCCTTTCTGGCAACTGGATGTCGATCAGCAGCGCACGCTGCCCATCAGCGGCGTCTCTGATGCTACCGTAGAGCGCACCACGCTCCTGGCGCGAGACAATCAGCGCATCGGCAATGAACTCTCTGCGGCGCTGGAAGTCGGGTATTTACTGCGCCTCGCCACCTCGACCACCGGGAAGGAAAAACGCGTCTATTATGTCTCGCGGGCAGGCTTTTTTCTCTCGACCGAACCCACCGCGCAAAATCATACCGTGATATCCCGTTACTATGATTTGGTCACGAGCCCGTGGTTTACCCAACAAACCGAACGACAAAACCGCTCACGTGGCGTGCGCTGGTTTATGGCGCCCTCGTCCGGCGCTCAGGAAGAGAGAGTCATCACCGCCAGCCTGCCGGTCTATCTGGATCACTACTGGTACGGCGTGCTGGCGATGGATTTTACCCTCCCGACGATGAAGCAACTGCTCACGGATGCCGTGGATAAACGCACGGACGGGGAATATCAGCTCTATGACAGCCGCCTGAATTTGATTACCACCTCCGAGCCACCGGAGGGGCTGATTAATCAGTTCGACGAGCGCGAGCGGGCACAGATTGCTCACGCCATTGAAGGCGATACTCAGGGCGGCATTCGTTTGAACTCGCGCTATATCAGCTGGGAGCGGCTGGATCATTTTGACGGCGTGGTGCTGCGCGTCCACACGTTACAGGAAGGCGTTAACGGCGACTTCGGCAGTATTAGTATTGCGCTGGCCCTACTGTGGGCGCTCTTCACCGCGATGCTGCTGATCTCGTGGCTGGTAATCCGCCGGATGGTCAGCAACATGTACAGCCTGCAAAACTCGCTGCAATGGCAGGCGTGGCACGACCCGCTGACCCGGCTGAACAATCGCGGAGCATTGTTCGACAGAGCAAAAACGCTGGCCGAAGAGTGCCGTCAACAGAAGATACCGTTCTCAGTGATTCAGCTCGATCTGGACCATTTCAAAAGTATTAACGATCAATTCGGTCATCAGGCCGGTGACAAAGTGCTGTGTCACACCGCCGGACTGATTGCCAGAGCCTTGCGTAGCACCGACGTCGCGGGTCGCGTGGGTGGCGAGGAGTTTTGCGTTGTACTGCCGGGCGCGACGACGCAGCAGGCTGCTGAAGTGGCCGAGCGCATTCGCGCCTATATCAGCAGTAAAGAGATTCTGGTGAAAAAGAGTACCACCACGCGGATCAGTGCTTCAATGGGCGTGAGCAGCACAGAGGAGAACGATAATTTCGACTTTGAGCAGTTGCAGTCCATTGCCGATGGGCGTCTCTATGTGGCGAAACAGCAGGGGAGAAATCAGGTGGTATGGCGCGACGCGGATAAGAAATGATCTAGCCCTTCACGCCAGCCTTCCGGCCCTGGTTGTGTGGTGTGATAGACCCGCTCAGGAATATCATCCTGCAGCTGGATCCCGTGGCGGTTAATGCCTTTCACCACCACGGCGTAATCGACATTATCGAGCAGAGGGGCGTCGTTGGGACCGTCGCCCAGCCCGATAGTCGTCGGCACAAAACCCTCGCGCTTGCGATACTCGTCAATCAGCCAGTTAACCGCCTGATCCTTTCCACCGCGTGCGTCCAGAATGTGCCAGAAACGTGCGCCCTGGACGAATTTAAAGCCTAATTGCACCAGTTCAGCTCCAAACTGTGCCATACGCTCATCGCTGTCACGCCAGATAAGCGTGACGGAAGCCTCATGCAGACGCGCTAACGCCGAACGTTCCCGACTCAGCCCGGTCCACTCGCCGATCACCCGTTCATCGACATCATCGAAAGTGGTGAACTTATACCCCGCGCGTTCGCGAATCGGATCGATCAGGCTGCAAATTTCGCTGTGCGGCGTACCGTTAATCAGGCGCGGTGCATTCGGGTGATCGTCCCAGCGCACATCCAGCTGCACCACCGCCCCGTTTTCGGCAATAAAAGGCAAACCTTCCAGCCCCAAATCCTGCTGGATTTCGAGAGTTTCCGCTGCCGTTTTACTGCTGCACAAAATCACCGGGATTTGATGGTCCTGCAATTTATTCAGCCACGGCGTAGCGGGGCGCCAGTCGTAGGTGTGGATATCCAGCAGCGTACCGTCCAAATCGGTAAAAATTAGCAGCGTCTCCTTGAGTAAGGACATAGCGTCTCCTGAGTGATTCACCTGAGATTAATCCTAAAACGAATTTCGCATCAGCTTACCCATTTCTGGAACCGATCCCGCTGACCCGCGCACAGTAAGGGGCGCGATTCATAATCAAAACTGACGGTTATCGCAAAATACATTTGCGATAGGAATATATCCTTGTCATGCAATTTTATTGGGGATAAGGTAAATCCCACATCAGATTTCCTGGTGTAACGAATTTACAAGTGCTTCTTGCATAAGCAAGTTTGATCCCGGTCATCCCCATGACCGGGATTTTTTTCGCCTCAACGATTCACTTCGCTGATGCTGAAGTCATGAATGTCGAGCTCAAACGCCTCGGCCAGTTCGCGGTAGGTGTGATAATCCCGCCCATCGATACTGACGCGCGTGGGGTCATCCTCGGCGCGACGAACTTCACCTTCGCTGATTTCATTTATCGCGGCCAGCAGGGCATCGACATCGACGCTGACTTCGCGTTTCGCGGTGTCGCTGTACTCTTTCGCGGTCTTCATTACTCATACCTCATTTCGCCGTCTCCAGCGTTAAGTATAGACTGCCCACAAAAGCGCCACTCACGCTTGCGCCCGCTGTCAGTTGCTGCGTTTTGTTCTACACTGGCTCAAAACCACAGGAGGATTTTATGAAGGTCAACGATCGGGTCACCGTCAAGACGGACGGCGGACCGCGCCGCCCAGGCGTAGTACTGGCAGTGGAACAGTTCAACGAAGGCATCATGTACCTGGTGTCGCTGGAAGATTACCCGCTCGGAATCTGGTTCTTTAACGAGATTGGCCATTCAGATGGCATCTTTGTGGAACTGTCCGACTCTGAATGAATCGCTGCGCGTCGGGTAAGCGTCGACTTGCCCGGCCGTAGAAAACGAAAAATCTCTGGCAAGGCCAGAGATTGATGTTGTGTGAAGAGATAAATAATTAGCGCATATTGACAAAAATACCGTTGGTCACATTATCCGTCAGACGAACAACATGATAGATAACCTGTTTATTATGCGTTTTTATTTTCCTTTTAATATTACCCTTGTGTGACGATACCGTTTTAGCTTTGATATTCATCTGATCGGATATTTGAATTGTCCCTTGTCCCGCCATCCACATTCTGAGCATACTCGATTCAGTGCGGCTTAATGATAGCGTGGGTAAGTTAAATTCCGCTACACTCTTTGTCTCTTTATTCAAATAATCACCCA
Organism: Lelliottia sp. 7254-16; assembly: GCF_002922995.1. NCBI lineage: Bacteria > Pseudomonadati > Pseudomonadota > Gammaproteobacteria > Enterobacterales > Enterobacteriaceae > Lelliottia > Lelliottia sp. 7254-16. Next base: position 17,300 of record NZ_PQVS01000014.1, on the reverse strand, counting down.
AAATGTCATCCAGCGACTCGGGCTTAATTGATTTAGAACTGATCAATAAATTTTTACGTACCAGCAAATATTCATCAAAATGGATATTCGCAATAGCCATAAAAACAATAAACAAGGTTTTAGGATGTTGATTAATGATCTGCTTAATGTGCTGACTGTTGGCTGGATCGTGAATGAAACAGTCCTCATTAATAAACACCACGCCAGGCTTGTAAGTGTCACAAGCGGCTTCAAGTTCACCAACATCATGCACATCGTTGATGTCTCGCTTTTTAACCCCTCTGCTTGCCAGATACCCGGTTAGCCCTAGCCGGGTGTAACTGCATAAATCCATAATGATCGTTGACATGGCATACCCTCACTCAATGCGTAACGATAATTCACCACCTGCCTGAGAGCTCATAACAGCCATACGGGATGGAATAAAAAGTATATACCCTTCATACTTCAAGCTGCAGGTGCGTTGGCTGCGCCTGCTCACCCCAGTCACTTACTTGAGTAAGCTCCTGGGGATTCTCAGGCTTGCCGCCTTCCTGCAACTCGAATTATTTCGGGTATTACCTGTGAGCAATACAAAGACTTTCAGGCGGACTCACTATCCCGTAAAGTTACGTATAATTTGCCAGGAATCATCTTAAAGTAAAGTAAATGTTGAGTATTGTGAGGGGCATAAAAACAAATAAACCGCACCAGATATATCCTGGTAGATGTTTTTCATGTTTTATTTTAAGAATATCCTTAGAGAGACAATATAAACATCAGGGATTATTATTCTGGGGTAGTTCGTGAACAATATCGGCCAACAAATTAAATAGTTCACCAAATAAATGTTCGCAGAAAGGAGCGATAAGTGGCATTAACAGCGCCATCAATATCATGCCAACGGTCAGCGTAACCGGGAAACCGATGACAAATACGGAAAGCTGTGGCGCCATGCGGTTCAGCAAGCCCAGCGCGAGGTTGACGGTCAGGAGCAGGGTAATGACCGGCAGCGCCAGCATCAGCCCGTTGAGGAAAATCAGCCCTGCGGCACGCGTCAGCGCCAGAAACGCGTTGCTGTTGACCGGATTTCCGCCGACCGGCAGCGTGTGGAAGGTGTCAACCAGCATTGAGATGAGCCACAGGTGGCCGTTGAACGATAAGAACAGCAGCATCGCCAGCATATCAATGAGGCGTGCCAGCACCGGCATGTTGAGATGGCTGGCCGGATCGACAAAGGTGGCGAACGACAACCCCATCTGCAGGCCAATCAGCTCACCGGCGGTACGAATCGCTGCAAACGCCAGCTGCATGGTAAAGCCAATCGCTACGCCGATCAGCACCTGCTGTAGCGCAAGCCAGATTGCCTGCGGGGAGAAAATCGGCACGTCAACCGGCGGCAGTGAAGGCGCAATGACAAAGGTAATCAGTAACCCCAGCCCGACTTTAGCGCGCTTGGGAATCGATTTTTCGCTGAGGATTGGCGCCGTCATGATCAGCGCCATCACGCGTAGCAGCGGCCAGAAATAGAGCCCAAGCCACTGGATAAACTGATCGCTGGTGAAGTGTAGCATTCAGATTTTCAGCCGATGATGTACGGCAGATTGGTAAACAGATTGCGCATGTAATCCAGCAACAGGTTTAACATCCACGGCCCGGCGACGATAATGGTCACGAAAACGGCAATGATTTTTGGAATGAACGACAGCGTCATTTCGTTAATCTGCGTCGCTGCCTGCAAAATACTGATCACCAGACCGGTGACCAGAGCCACTAATAGCAGAGGCGCGGCAACGGAAATGGCGACTTTCATCGCTTCCGTGCCCATCATCATGACCGATTCAGGAGTCATCGAGAGCGCCTCAACTGTAGAAGCTCTGCGCCAGTGAACCGACCAGCAACTGCCAGCCGTCGACCAGTACAAAAAGCATTATCTTAAAGGGCAGGGCAATGGTGGCGGGGGGCACCATCATCATACCGAGCGCCATCAGGACGCTGGCAATCACCAGGTCGATAATCAGGAACGGGATAAAAATAGTGAAGCCAATCTGGAATGCAGTTTTCAACTCACTGGTTACGTAAGCGGGCAACAGAATGCGCATCGGCACCGCTTCCGGCCCTTGCATTGGCCCGGCATTTGCCAGGCGGGCAAACAGCGCCAGGTCGGCTTCGCGGGTCTGGCGCAGCATGAATTCACGCAGCGGCTGAGCGCCTTTTTCCAGCGCTTCCTGCATCGAAATCTTGTCTTCACTGAACGGCTGATAGGCGTCGGCGTAAATCTTGTCGATAACCGGCGACATAATAAAGAAGGTCAGAAACAGGGACAATCCGAGCAGCACCTGGTTTGGTGGCGCAGAGGGCGTACCCAGCGCATTTCGCAGCAAACCAAAGACGATGATGATGCGGGTGAAGCTGGTCATCATCAGCAAAATGGCCGGGATAAAAGTCAGCGCGGTAATGAAAACCAGCGTCTGCACCGGCAGGGACCAGCTCTGTCCTCCACCCGCGATAGGCGTAGAGATAAGACCAGGCAATTGCGCATACACAGAAGGAGCAAACAGGCCGAGGCCTGCAAGCGTAAGGGACAACACACGGCGCATCACGATCTCCCGGTACGCTTAAGCAAACTCTTCATAACGGACTGAAAATCCGCTGGATTCTCTGCGTTCTCTGACGCTGTTTCCGGCGCAGGAGGCAGTTTATGCAACACATTGATCTGTGATGCGGTTACGCCCAACACCAGGCGGGCGTCTTCCACATCAACGATAACGACGCGTTCGCGCGGGCCGAGCGACGTACTGGCGCTGACTTTCAGGCCGCGCGCGTGGGCGGTTTTACCCGCCAGGCCAAAACGTTTAGCCAGCCACGCCGCGATCAGAATAAAGGCAATAATACCGAACAGCGCACCGCTGACTTGCAGCAGCGGCGAGCCGGGAACCGCAGAGGGTTGTGATACCGTTGCCTGAGTTTTCATGCTTAACGGCTCAGACGACGCATACGTTCGGATGGGGTGATGATGTCAGTAATACGCACGCCGTATTTATCGGCCACGACGACAACTTCGCCCTGAGCAATCAGATAGCCGTTGATCAGAATATCCAGCGGCTCACCGGCCAGACCGTCAAGTGCCACGACGGAACCTTGCGTCAGACGCAGCAGTTCTTTAATGGTCATGCGGGTACGGCCCAGTTCGACGGTCAGCTTGACCGGGATATCCATAATCAGGTCGATGTCCTGCAGCGTGCCGCTGACGTCGCCGCCGCCCAGCTGTTGAAACACCGCGTCCGCCGCGCTTTTGCTCGGGGTTGCCTGTTGCTCGTTTAACGCATCAGCCCACAGATCGTCCAGTGCTCCGCTGTTTTCATCGGACGGATTGTTCATGTCACTCATTTGGGCTGTTCCTCATTCAGCGAATTCAATATCGGATTGATCAAGTGCTCAACGCGCAACGCGTACTGACCGTTCACAGTGCCATACTGGCTGGTCAATACCGGTACGCCATCCACATGGGCAATAATGCGGTCGGGTTTTTCTATCGGCAGAACATCGCCGGGTTGTAATTTCAGGATCTGGGACAAGCGCAGCGGGATATCCGCAAAGCTCGCCACCAGTTCAAGCTGTGAGTGCTGAACCTGACGTACCAGATTCTCGCGCCAGTTTTGATCTTCATTGCGCGAGTTTTCCAGAGGCGGGTTCACCAGCACTTCGCGCAGAGGCTCGATCATGCTGAACGGCAAGCAGATATTAAATTCACCGGTCAGATTGCCGATTTCCACGTGGAACGGCGTATTCACCACGATGTCGTTAGGCGAGGTGGTGATGTTGGTGAACTTCACCTGCATCTCCGAGCGCACATACTCCACTTCCAGCGGGTTAATCGCTTTCCACGCGTCGCTGTAGGATTCCAGCGCCAGCTTCAACATACGGTTGATCACGCGCTGTTCGGTATGGGTGAACTCGCGTCCTTCGACTTTCGTCGGAAAACGTCCATCACCGCCAAACAGGTTATCCACGGCGATAAACACCAGGCTCGGAGAAAACACGAACAGCCCGGTGCCACGCAGCGGTTTCAGGTGGATCAGGTTAAGGTTGGTTGGCACCGGCAGGTTGCGTGCAAACTCATGATAAGGCTGAATGCGGATCGCCCCGACGGTGATGTCCGGGCTACGACGCAGCAGGTTGAACAGTCCCATACGGAACTGACGCGCAAATCGTTCATTGATGATCTCCAGCGCCTGCAGGCGCTCGCGCACCACGCGACGCTGGGTATTCGGGTCATAGGGGCGAATATCAGGTTCGCCGCCCAGTCCCGGTTGAGGATCATCGTTCTTGTCGCTGTCGCCATTAAGCAGCGCATCGATTTCCGCTTGAGAAAGAATACTATCGCCCATGTCTCTACCGCAGGATGAAAGCTGTGTACAGAACGTCAGTGACTTCCTGCTTAGATTGACCGGTTACCAGTGGCGGTGCCAGCGTCTGCTTGATGGCTTCAACCAGCTTTTGCTTACCGTCATCGGTTGCCAGCCCGGAGGCGTCCTGGCGAGAGAAAAGCAGTAACAGACGGCTACGTACTTCTGGCAGATATTCGCTCAGACGGGTACGCGTCGCTTCGTCTTTCAGACGCAGGGTAATGCCGATATACAGCACGCGATCCGCATCACCGAGGTTAACGGTGAACGTATCCAGTGCGAAAAAGACCGGGGCCGGAGGCGGCGGGGGTTCTGCTTTGGCAGCGGCTGACGGCGCTTGTTGTGCACGCCAGTAACTATAGCCAGCGGTCGCGCACGCGGCGAGCGTAATTAACACCAGCAGCGGGACCCAGATGGAGCGCTTGCCTTTTTTGGTGATAGCGGAGTCAGTCATCTGATACGAGCTTCCTGTTTGGTACAGCTAATAGAGTGATTATCCCGTGTCCTGCTTTGGTCAAAGCGTGGAAAAGACGGAGATAATCACGCTACCTCTGGCGTTTAGGCAAAGATGTCTACGGCGCCGTTTCCACGCGCTGCGGACTGCAATGCAGCAGGGGTTGCCAGCAGTTCATCCGTTTCATCATTAAATCCACCGGTCTGGCCGGAACGGGAAGCCTGCTGTTGCTGCTGGGATGAAGACTGTTGCTGCCCGGCGAAGCTTTCACTGCTGATGCTGCTTTGCGACAGCTGAATGCCGTTTTCCGCCAGCTGCGTGCGCAGCATAGGCAGGGCGGCTTCCAGTGCAGCACGCACGTGGCCATGAGCCGAAACCATCTGTAGCTGAGCCTGGTTTTCATCAAGTTTAAGCGAAATTTGCACTTGTCCCAGGTCTTCCGGATGCAGGCGCAGTTCAGCGCTTTGCTGGCCCTGTTTGGTGAACAGCGTAACGTGCTGGCTGATCGCCTGCTGCCATTCGTGCGTGCCCAGCGGCTGGCTGATAACCGGCGCAGTGGCTACGGTCGCAGCGGGCGGGGCGCTCACGTGACTGGTCATGATGGGCGCGAGCGTAGCCGTTGGTGACGAAGACGACGCAGAGCTTACCGCTTCCTGCTTCGCAGCTGCTGCGGCGGCGACGGGCGTTAACTGTGCACCGGCGGACAGGGCACCGTTGTCAGTATCCGTGTGGCTCTCCTGCGCTTTGCCGCGCAGAGGCACATCCGCGCTCAACAACGAACCGCGTCCCGCAGCCGTTTGTGCGGTCGTCGGCTGCGTCGTCACCGGACTGGCATCAACTGCCTGTGATGCTGCGGCAGTGGCCGTTTGTTGATGCGGCAACATAGCCATCAGCGCACTCAGCCCGGCCAGCTCTTCTTCGCTCAGATCCGCTTTGGCATCGTCTTTCTGTGCCGTTGCTGTGAGTGATTTCAGCGCATCGCCGTGAGTAGCAGGCAGTAATCCTGATACCAGGCTTTGCAAAGTTGCGGTCTGAGCCGTGTCATCGGCGGCAGTGAGCACATCCTGGCGCGCCAGCAAAGCGGCGAGTTTGGTCGGAACGGCGCTGTCACCGTCCTTCAGGAGTGCAGCTTTTGACAGCTTGCTGCCAGCGGCCTTGAGATCGGCCAACGTCAGCGGCGCCTCTTTACCCTGGCCTGCGGTGTCGGTTAAAGCGCCCGCCAGCAAAGACAGAAAATCTTGTGCGCCGTCAGCGCCTTTTCCAGCCTGCGTACCGCCGGACAGGTCAGTGTCGGTCATCAGCAGTTGTTGCAGTGTGATCATTCCGGTTTCCTCATTGATGCGCGCTGGGCAAACTCATCCATTTTCTTCTGATCAAGGCGGTTCTCGGCGAGCAGTGTCGCGCTAGCCTGGCGGTTCTGTAACGTCGTCCAGGCTTGCAAACGTTGCTTTTTCTCACGCCAGAAATTCAGCGCCTTATCAACTTTCTGGTCCCACTGGGACAACTGCTGGCGATGCTGTTCTATCGCCTTTTCCAGCGTCTGGATAAACTGCTGATAGTTAATCCAGCGCTGACTGCCAATGCCCTGTGTCATATCGGTATTGAGGTTGGTGCGATATTCATGCTGATAGTCGATTAACATCGTCAACTGTTCTTCAGCCTGCTGATAACCTCGTCGCATTGCGCCAAGCTGCAATGCGGCATCATCAACTTCTTTTTCAGCCAGATCTTTTAGCGTAGCTAACGCGCCATTTTGCGCCATGATCTTCGCCCTCCACCTGTGTTACACCTGCGGGAAAATAATCTCTAAAGCCTGAAGCGAGTCTTCCCAGTCGGCACGTTCAAAAATACCTTGTTGCAAGAAAGCTTCCAGCTGCGGCCAGAGCGTAATCGCTTTGTCGAGCATCGGATCACTGCCTTTGGCATAAGCCCCGACGCTCACCAGGTCGCGGTTGCGCTGGAAGCTTGAAAGTAATTGTTTAAAGTTACGCACGCGGGCGTAATGCTTTTCGGTAATCAGAGCGGTCATCGCACGGCTTATCGAGGCTTCGATATCAATCGCCGGATAGTGACCCGCTTCCGCCAGATGGCGGGAAAGCACGATATGACCGTCGAGGATCGCACGCGCCGAGTCGGCAATCGGGTCCTGTTGGTCATCGCCCTCGGTCAGTACCGTATAAAATGCAGTGACGGAACCGCCGCCGCTCACGCCATTACCCGCGCGTTCAACCAGGGCAGGCAGTTTGGCAAACACCGACGGCGGATAGCCTTTGGTCGCCGGTGGTTCACCGATCGCCAGCGCGATTTCACGCTGCGCCATCGCATAACGGGTGAGGGAATCCATAATCAGCAATACGTGCTGGCCGCGATCGCGGAAATCTTCGGCGATACGGGTGGCGTATGCCGCGCCCTGCATGCGCAGAAGGGGAGACACGTCCGCCGGAGCGGCAATTACCACGGAACGTGCGCGTCCGTCGGCGCCGAGAATGTTCTCGATAAAATCTTTAACTTCACGACCACGCTCCCCGATAAGGCCAACGACAATCACGTCGGCTTCGGTGTAACGCGCCATCATGCCGAGCAGCACCGATTTCCCGACGCCCGAACCGGCAAACAGGCCCATACGCTGCCCGCGACCGACGGTCAGCAGGGCGTTGATCGGACGCACGCCGGTGTCCAGTACGTGTTCAATCGCCGTTCGTTGCAGCGGGTTCACGGGCTGAGTCACCAGCGCGCCGGTTTCGGTGGTGTCGGGAGTAGGCAGTCCGTCGAGCGGTTTACCCGCACCGTCAAGCACGCGGCCTAACAGCGCCGGACCGAGGGGCAATTGTTTGCCGCTGTGCAGCCCGTCGCCGGTATTATTTTTGGCGTACACCCGCGCGCCGGGCAGAATGCCTTCCACCTCTTCGAGCGGCATTAAAAACAGACGTTGTCCGTTAAAACCGACGACTTCGCTTTCGACTTCGCGGGTTTCATTGGCGTCCTGGCGTTCGATCACGCAGGTCGCGCCGAGCGGCAACTGAAGGCCAGTGGCTTCCAGTACCAGCCCGGTGGCACGGGTCAGACGCCCATAACGACGAACAGACGGCAGTTGCGCCATCTTCGTTTCAAAGTTATCGAGAGTGGTGAGCCAGCGCGTGAGACGGGCGGTCATCAGACAACTCCCGGTGCAGCCAGACGGCACAATTCCTGCCAGCGCGTGGCGACGCTGGCATCGAGATCGCCTTCATCAGCCGACACTTTGCAGCCGCCGTGGTGTAACGATGGATCGCCGCGCAGACGCCAGCCGTGCAGGCTCAGCGTCGCGCCGAGCATCTCTTCGACGCGCTGTAAATCATCGGGATGCACGCGCAGCTGCGGTTTACCGCTGAACAGCGGTTCCTGCTGGAGCAAACCCTGAATCTGTTTAATCAGTGCGGAGTTATCCACCGCGGGCGTATGGCCAATCACCTGACGCGCGGCTTCCAGCGCCATTTGCATCAGACGCGAGGCAATCACGCTATCGAGCGCGTCGAGCGTGTTTTGAAACTCGCTCACCAGCTGCTGCATCCGCGCATGTACCGGGGCTTGCTGCTGGCGAGACTGCTCAAGGCCCTGTTCCAGACCCTGCGCTTTACCTTCCTCATAACCCTGCTGGTGGCCAAGCTGGCGGCCTTCGTTCATTCCGGCGGTGTAGCCTTGCTCATGCGCCTGCATTTGCAACTGCGCCAGCATTTGCGCGCGCTGCTCTTCTTCGCTCAGCTCTGGCGCATCGTCCGTCACGTCTTCCTCGCTGGCCTGAACCAGCGCGGGCATAAACTCCGTCATGGGTGGCGCCAGATCGTCCGGAGTCCAGCGCTTCCACGGCAGTTCATTAGACATATGCATCGTCTCCGCTGCCAATCACCATCTCGCCAGTCTCGGCCAGACGACGAACGATGAGCAGGATCGCTTTCTGTTCGTTTTCCACCTGAGACAGACGAACCGGGCCACGGTTGGCAAGGTCGTCGCGCAGGATATCCGCCGCACGCTGAGACATGTTGCGCAGGAATTTCTCGCGCAGCGGCTGCTCGGCACCTTTGAGGGCGATAAGCAGAGATTCGGAGTCCACTTCCTGGAGCAGGCGCTGAACGCTGCGGTCGTCGACTTCGACCAGGTTTTCGAACAGGAACATCTCGTCGATAATTTTCTGAGCCAGCTCGCCGTCGAATTCGCGAACGGCGGTAATAACCGCTTCTTCCTGCTGCGTTTTCATCAGGTTGATAATTTCTGCTGCCGTTCTCACGCCGCCCATTTTGCTGCGCTTGAGGTTCTGGCCGTCGAGCAGGCTGTTCAGCACTTCGGTCAGTTCTGCCAGCGCGGCTGGCTGGACACCGCCAAAGGTAGCGATACGCAGCATCACGTCGTGACGCAGGCGTTCGTCGAACAGCGCCAGAATATCTGCCGCCTGGCCACGTTTGAGGTGAACCAGGATGGTAGCGATAATCTGCGGGTGCTCGTCGCGAATAAGGTCGGCGGCGCTCTGCGGCTCCATAAAGTTGAGCGTTTCGATGCCGCTGGCGGTATCGCGCGTTTCGAGAATATCTTCCAGCAGGCTGGCTGCACGTTCTTCGCCCAGCGCTTTGACCAGGACCGAACGCAGGTAGTCGTTGGCGTTGACGTTGAGCGCAGCGAACTGTTCCGCTTCCTGCTCAAACTCGGCCAGTACTTCTGTTAGCTGTTTATTGGAAATCTGACGCACGTTCGCCATTGCCGCACTGAGCACCTGAACTTCGCGCTGGGAGAGGTGTTTAAACACCTCCGCCGCACGATCTTCACCGATGGTCATCAGCAGAATGACGCTTTTATCTGTACCGCTAAGATTACTCATCTTCGTTACCCATCCACTGGCGGATCACCAGCGCGACGACGCGTGGATCGTTATCTGACATTTCACGAATACGCTGGCTCATCACCTCAGCGCCCATGCGCTGATTGGCGCGGCGTTGCTGCATTTGCTCGTCTTTGCTCAGACGAACTTCAACAGCATCTTCCGTTTCCTGACGCGTATTCATGCTTTCTTGTGCGGCTTTGAGCTGTTCTGCGCGGCGGTTCAGCTGTGGACGAACACCTTTACGCCACAGCAGCCATGCGACAATCAGCACCAGTAACCAGCGGCCTGCGGACATCAGCTGATCGATAAACGATTGCTGTTGCCAGAATGGCAATTCGCCACCTGATTCGTCGGTTGCTGTGAACGGCGAGTTAACCACGTTCAGGGAGTCACCGCGTTTTTCGGAGTAGCCCATCGCTTCGCGGGTCAGGTCTTCGATCTGTTTCATCTGATCGGTGGTCAGCGGCAGTGGCTTTCCATCCGGCAGCGTTTTGTAGTTCACCACCACGGCAACGGACAGGCGCTGCACATCGCCGACGTTCATTTTTGTGTGGCGAATGGTGCGGTCCACTTCGTAGTTCGTGGTTTCATTACGGCTGGAATTACGCGGACCGGCGTTTGCCGCCGTCGACGTGGTCTGCTGTTGACCATTATTCTGCTGAGCGTTTTGCTGGTTCGCCGGAGGTGTTGAAATTGGCGCCGCGTTTGCCGGGGCAGGGGTATTCGAGAGCGCGCCTGGAACGCCGCCTGGATTCTGGCCACCAATCTGGTCGGTGGTATTCAGCTGGCGAGAACGCATCACCGCCTGAGCCGCATCGCCGTTCGGGCTGTACTGCTCTTCGGTCTGCTCTTTATTGGCGAAATCAATCTGGGCGGTGACTTGCGCGTGTACGTTACCAGTGCCGACGATCGGACCAAGAATCGCTTCGATACGACGCTGGACGCGACCTTCGACATCGGTAGCATATTTAAGCTGCGCGTCATTCAGGTCGCGGCTGCTGGTGTTGGATTGCGTCAGCAGATGACCGCCCTGATCGACCACCGTGACGTTACCCGGCGGCAGACCTGCGACGGCGCTTGAGACCAGGTGAGTCACGGCGCTGATTTGTCCTTCGTCCAGCGCGCGGCCAGGCTCAAGATTGACGGTCACAGAGGCAGTAGGGGATTTTTGTTCGCGAACGAACAGAGACGGTTTTGGCATCGCCAGGTGTACGCGAGCGCTTTTCACCGGGCCGAGCGTTTCAATGGTGCGGGCCAGTTCGCCTTCCAGCGCGCGCTGGTAGTTGATCTGCTCGCTAAACTGGCTGATACCGAATTTTTCCTGGTCCAGCAGTTCAAATCCGACCGCGCCGCCTTTCGGCAGGCCTTGCTGAGCCAGACGCAAACGCAGTTCGTGAACTTTGTCGGCCGGCACTTCCAGCGCACCGCCGTTATCCGCAAAGCGGTAAGGGATGTTCATCTGGGTCAGCTGGGTAACGATAGCCCCGCCGTCCTGATCGGAAAGATTGCTGTAAAGGGTGCGGTAGTCCGGGCTTTTCGCCCACAGGACCATCGCCACGAGAATCGCAATAGCGGCAGCGCCTGCCACGATCAACGGGATTTTAGGGTTCGCACGCAGGCGATTCATCCACTCGAGCGATTTATTTTGCGGTGCTGCAGATGCTGTCGCAGTCATAACGCACCTCTAGGCTCGATGTGGATTACGTGATTCGTGTAGTGAAACAAAACTGACTCCCGGGTCGGCAAACACGACAAAAGGTCCATATTGATGGCCCTGCCATTATTTGATGATTCGGGATTTTCTATGCGTCAAATAACCTGGTTTTTTAACGCTATTTACCGCCATTATCTTATTGACAAGGTGCTAGTCTTAACCGCGTAAAAAACCATCCAGGGGAGAGTCATGGCTATACAGGGCATTGAAGGGGTGATCGGTCAGTTGCAGGCAACGGCGATGACGGCCCGCAATCAGGACGTTTCGGCGGATACGCAATCGACGGTCAGCTTTGCAGGGCAACTGCACGCCGCACTCGATCGCATCAGCGACACACAAAACGCGGCCCGCGTGCAGGCAGAAAAATTCTCCCTCGGCGAACCGGGTGTGGCGCTCAATGATGTGATGACCGATTTGCAAAAATCATCGGTCTCTTTGCAGATGGGGATTCAGGTACGTAACAAGCTGGTAGCGGCTTACCAGGAAGTGATGGGCATGCAGGTGTAGTTCCTGCGACGAAAACCATCTTACGCTGGCGGCTTTAACGCTTTAATGCCACAATCTTTTTTTCTTCACAGGCAGGAAAGATGATGAAAAAAAGTATTATGGTTGGCGCACTGCTGGCGTTAACCGGTTGTGTACAGGTCGATAATTATCAGGACGTGATCAAGCATCCTGTTCCTTCAAATCTGGCGGGTTACTGGCAGTCGAAAGGGCCGCAAAGTAAAATGGTCAGCCCGGAAGCGATTGCTACGCTGGTGGTGACGGAGGAGGGCGATACTCTCGACTGCCGTCAGTGGCAGCGCGTGGTGGCGGTACCGGGTAAAATCATGCTGCGTTCCGATGATTTTTATAATGTCACCCGCAAGCTAGATATCTACCCGCTTGAACGCAATGGCAACACCCTGGAATATGATGGAATGGAATTGCAGCGCGTCGACCGTCCGACGGTAGAATGCGCCGATTACCTGACCAAGAATCCGCTTGAGAGCCAGGTGAAGTAGATTTTTTTCGCTTATCCGGCCTACACATCGGACTGTAGGCCGGGTAAGACGCAGCCACCACCCGGCAAAATTTCCCCAGGCTACAACACATCCTCCATTACCCAGATACTCACGCTGCCGCCTTTGCAGGTGAATGTCCCTTCGCCGTCGGCGGCGGTGGTGACGGTTTCTTCACGGTTGCCAAGGAAATCTCGCCAGCTCCTGTTACCGTAATTCTCCCCCAGACACAGCACTTTTTCGCCATCGTCCCCGTTGGACATCACGACGACACAGCCCGGATCTTCATCCGTGCCGCTGCGGCTGAAGGCGATACAGTTCGGATGATCAAACCATAGCGTCTGCACGCCGTGGGCAAAGCGCTGGCGGGCGAGGATCAGTTCGTGGAGCTGTTCGATAACCGGCATCACGATTGGGTAGGTTTCACCATCCCCGCCGGTATCTTCATAGCTGGCACCGAATAAATCTGGATAGAACACGCTCGGCACGCCATTTTCACGCAGCAAAATCAGGGCATAGGCCAGTGGTTTAAACCAGGATTCGACCGGGGCTTCCAGCGCCTGTAACGGCTGAGTGTCATGGTTGGCGACCAGCGTCACGGCGTGGAACGGATCGGCTTCGACCAGCGTGCCGGTGAAAATCTGGCTCATGTCGTAGTCGCGGCCCTGGCGGGACGCTTCATGAAATTTCATCTGCAATGGTGCATCGAACAGCATGGTTTTGCCTTCCACCTGCTCGATATATTGCTGCAGTTTGTCGACTTCGTGGGACCAATATTCGGCCACAATAAACAGCGGCTTGGGCGCAACTTCCTGCACGTGTTCGATCCACTCTTTATAGAACCATGCGGGAATATGTTTTACCGCATCGAGGCGAAAACCGTCGCAGTGCGTTTGATCCATCACCCAGCGCGCCCAGTATTTCAGTTCTTCGGTGACCGCATGATTGCGAAAATCGATGTTTTCGCCCATCAGGTAGTCGAAATTCCCCATCTCATCATCGACCTGATCGTTCCAGCCGTCGCCGGTGTAATCATTCACGATTTTGAAGATGCTGTCTTCGTTGGGGTTTTCAATGTGATCGATGCCGCTGAAGCATTTGTAATCCCAGATAAACTCGGAATACTGCCCGGCGCGAACCGGGAAGGTGTACCGCGTCCAGGCCTCACATTCGATCACCTCGTCGTCAATCTGCGTTCTGTCCTGCTCATTCACCCGCTGCACGCGGATCGACTCTTTCTCATCTGCGCCCATTTTGTGGTTCACCACCACGTCCAGCAGTACGGCGATCTCATTGCTTTTTAACGCGTCAATCGCTTCCAGCAACTGGGCTTTATCGCCGTATTTGGTTGGCACTGAACCTTTCTGATTAAACTCACCGAGATCGAACAGATCGTAAGAGTCGTATCCGACGGAATAGCCGCCCGATGCGCCTTTGTACGCCGGTGGCAGCCAAATCATGTTAATGCCGATTTCGTTGAGATTCGGGGCCAGTGCGGTCACTTCCCGCCACAGTTCACCGCCCGTGGGGTAATACCAGTGAAAACATTGTAATAGAGTGGGGTTTTTCATCTTCCGTGCTCCAGAATGAGGACACAGACAGTATGGTTGAGATAGGAAGAGTTAGCGGGTGAAATATGAAATTTCATTCACCCGCTGGGGTCTTGGTCGTCGCCAATCTAGAGATCATTGGGGAAAAGAATATTACCTGATAAACGTCCGTAGGCCGCATTGAGATTATGTTGTCGGGACGTTTGCCCAACCAGAGCTCTTAACTCTTCCATGCGCTGATTTAATAACGCTTTTAACTCAACTTCATTATCAAGGATCTGTTTCAGAATAGGGCGGATTTGCGCCTGTAAATGGGGCGCAATTTCGCTGGCATCCTGGAATCGTGTGAGTTTTTCTACGGCCGAAAGGTAATCGACTTCGTAAGCAATAAGCTCATCCCAACGCCCAGATTTTGTCAGAACCAGCATTGCGGTGCTGGTGGCTAACAACTGCTGATAATGCTGGAGCAACCCGAGATTGGCTTCCATTAGTAATTGTCCCGCACGTTTTGAGAATGTGGGCCTATCTCTTTCCAGGCGTCAGCAATGTTATTCAGCAACTCAACCACTTCATTGATGGCATTGATATCATTATGAAGATTGGCCTGTAAAAGACGCCTTGTCATGTAGTCGTAAAGGCTATCAAGATTTGTTGCCAGGTCTCCGCCAACGTCATGGTTGATACCTGACTGCAAACCGTTGCTGATAATGTTGATAGCCTTACTCAACGCCTGCCCTTTACCGGGAATATCCCCTTGCTCAATCAGTATCATGGCTTTTTTCATGGCGCTTAATGCGCCATCAAAAAGGAGCACCACCAACTGATGCGGGCTGGCGCTCAGGACGGCGCTTTCTACGCCGACCTGAGCATATGCCTGAATCCCCGATTTTGTATACATGGTAAAACCTCAACTCATCATTGATTAACTGTTCATGGCGTTGAACTGTTGGGTCAGATAGCTGCCTGTTGAATCCATCTGAGAAACAAGCTGACTCAAACTGGTAAATTGCGTTTTGTAACGCGCCATGGTGGCGGTAATTTGGTCGTTGACGCGATCATATTGATCAGAAAGCTGTTTCAGCGTTTTGTTAATACCGTCGGTGGCATTTTTGACTGAACCGTCGGTGCCTAAAATACTCTTCAACAAGCTGCTGGTTTGCGTCGCGAAACCGGTGGTTTTGCCATCGCCAGACAGGAATGAGACCACATCTGCGGATTTCTCGGTCAGCGCTTTATTCAGTTTGGTACTGTCAACGGTCAGTTTGCCGGTGATATCCTGGGTGATACCTAACTGAGACAGCGTGGCTAACTCACCGCTACCCTGTGCTGCCGACAGTTTTGAACGCAGCTGGGTCTGAATACTGCGCAGCGTACCGTCGCCCAGCAGATCGCCGTTGCTGGTGTCTTGCGCGCCGTTGCCCTGATCCACTTTTGTATATTTCGTCTGATTACCAATCGTGGTTTGCAGCGAGTTATACGCATCGACAAACGCCTGAACCGCATCGAGCATTGGCTGGTTGTCTTTAACCACCGTCAGCGTTTCCGGGCTGCCTTTATTCGTTTTGGTCAGATTCAGCGTAACGCCTTCTGGCGCATCAGTAATCGTGTTGCTGCTACGGGTAATTTCAATCCCGTTAATTTTGACCACCGCATCGGATGCTGCAACTTGCTCAGTCATCGCATTACTGGATGCTGCCGAATCGTAGCTCACGTATTTAGCCAGTTCGGCGTCATCCGTGGTGACGGTCATTTTATTCGTTGTGCCGCTGTCACGAGAGGTCAGCGCCAGATAATAGCTGTTGTCATCCGCTTTAATGATACTGGCGGTCACGCTGCCCTGTTTGGCGTTAATCGCGTCACGAACATCAGAGAGGCTCGTTTTATCGCTGGCCAACGTCACTGTCAGTGGATCTTTCTGACCCGGCTGCGTGATCGTCAGGGTGCGCGAGCTCATGCTGCTATCACCGAGATCGGTATCTTTGCTGGCCACTTTCGGGCTGAGCAAGGACTGTGAAGCGGCTAATCCAGTCACTTCAACAGAATAGGTTCCCGCAGTCGCACTGGTTGAGAGTGTGGTACTGAACGCCGAGTTGGTGCTGGACACCTTAGCCTGAGCAATAGCTGAGGTATTTTTTAACGCGTCAGAAGCCGTTTGTAATTTGGTTAACGAGGCCTGAACAACGTTCCACGCAGTGAGTTTTGCTTTATAAGAGGTTTGCTGCGTAGTAATAGGTGTCAGTTTGGTTTGCTCAGCTGTCTGTAAATTGTCATACAACGTACTGAGTCCCAGATTGGTACCTGCGCCGAGCGAACTGATACTTGCCATAACACTTCATCCTTTATTGAGACAATCACTGGATGGTCTATCGGCAGAAACGAAAAAAAGATTAGCGTTATTTTGCAAAAACAATGCGCAAATAAAGGCCGCAAATAATGTGTAGTTTGGGCTTTTAAAAAAATGATCTTTTTTTCTAAAGGTTGAGAACGCAGTGTCGATAATCAGAATGACGGTAAGAAAGCCGTGGGCAGTTGCCTGAATCTGATAACTAATTCGAAGGAATACATCATGGCTGTTATTAATACTAACACCCTTTCTCTGATGACTCAGAACAACCTGAGCAAATCTCAGTCTTCTCTGGGCACCGCGATCGAGCGCCTGTCCTCCGGCCTGCGTATTAACAGCGCAAAAGATGATGCAGCGGGTCAGGCGATTGCTAACCGCTTCACCTCTAACATCAACGGTCTGGGCGTTGCTGCACGTAACGCTAACGACGGTATCTCTCTGGCGCAGACTGCTGAAGGCGCACTGGGCGAAATCAACAACAACTTGCAGCGTATCCGTGACCTGACCGTTCAGGCGCAGAACAGCTCTAACTCTGCATCTGACATCGACTCCATTCAGGCTGAAGTTAACCAGCGTATGGAAGAAGTTAACCGCGTTACCACGCAGACTGACTTCAACGGCATCAAAGTACTGAACACCGGTACTGGCTCAAGCAGCTACAGCTTCCAGGTTGGCTCTAAAGATAACGAAACTATCGCTATCAACCTGAGCAGCTCTGATTCCTTCAACCTGTACAGCGCAACTGGCGCGACCTTTGATACCTCTGGTCAGACTATCAATGGCACTGCGCGTACGACGAAAGCTGAAGGCTTCGACGTTCTGAGCGGTACTGTTAACTCCACCGGTGGTGTTAACGGCGGCCCACTGGCTGACATCGATGCGGCAATCAAATCTGTTGATAACCAGCGCAGCCTGCTGGGTGCGTCTCAGAACCGTTTCGAGTCCACCATCACTAACCTGAACAACACCGTAAACAACCTGTCAGCTGCACGCAGCC